>CAZFOP010000405.1:0-3720 GCA_964520085.1 uncultured Solibacteraceae bacterium
CCTGCGCCGGCCCAATCTCGAATCGGTTTTCTTGCAGCTCACCGGAAGGGACCTACGCCAATGATCGCCACCATCGTCCGCAACGGCTTCCTCGCACTGCGCCGCGATCGCGGGGCTATGGTCCTCAGCTTCGTTTTGCCGGTCGCCTTCTTCAGCATCTTTGCCCTCGTATTCGGCCCCATGTCTGTCAGCTCGACGCCGCGCGTTCACGTCCTGGTGGTGGATGAAGATCACAGTGCCGCCTCCGCGCGCCTGATTCTCGGCTTGCACCGGGAAGGCTCGCTCACTACTGATACGCGGCCCAAGTCCCAGAAGGGGGAGCCGCAACCGCCCGAGTACACAGCCGCCGCCGCCGAAGCCGCCGTCAAGGGCGGTACCGCTCCGGTTGCGATCGTGATTCCCGCGGGCTTTGGCGCCACTCCCATCTCTCTCGTGCCCGCATCCGGCCGCAAGCCGATCCGGATCCTTCATGACAGTTCCAACCCGGTGGCGGGGCAGATGGCCGCGGGCATGTTGCAGAAGGTCGCCATGACCGCTTTCTCCAGCTCCATGGCGGAGGTGGGTGTGCGCTATCTCGCCTTTGCCAGCGGCGGTCTGACGCCGCAGCAGCGCGACAGATTGGATTCGAGCCTCGCTCAAATGCGCGACCGGGCGGCACGAAGCGACGCGCAAACAGGCTCCGCGGCCGGAGCCGGGAGCGATGCCTCCGGCGGTTTGATTGCGGTCGAAATGCGCGACGTCGTGGGCGAGAACAAGAAGAGTCCCATGATCGCCTTCTACGCCGCCGGCATCGGCGTCATGTTCCTGATGTTCACCGCCAGCGGGGCCGCGGGCACCCTGCTGGACGAAGTCGACAGTGGCGCGCTCGACCGCATCCTGAGTGCCCGCGTAAGCATGACCACGCTGCTTGCCGGTAAGTTGACTTACTGCATGTTACTCGCCTACTCTCAACTCACGCTGATGTTCCTATGGGGGGCCGCGGTCTTTCATCTAGACTTATTCACGCACTTACCCGGATTCTTCACGATGACCGTCGCTACCTCGTTCGCGGTGGCGGCATTCGGCATGTTGCTGGCCAGTATATCGCGCACGCGCGCCCAGCAAGCCTCGATTGCCACTCTGCTCATCCTGACCATGTCCGCGCTCGGCGGCAGCATGTTCCCACGCTTTCTGATGAATCCGGCCATGCAGAAAGTCGGACTGCTGACGGTCAACGCCTGGGCCATCGACGGTTACACCAAAGTTTTCTGGCGCGACGAACCGGTATCGCATTTGGCTCCCCAGGTAGCCGTGCTGCTAGGAGCCGGCGCGCTTCTCTTCCTGATTGCCCGCCGTTTCGCCTGCCGCTGGGAATCCGCGTGAGTGAGACGAAGCGCAGCTTGCGCTTGTCTCGCGCGCAGTAGAATAGGTGCATGGAATCTCGCTGGGCCGCGGTGGCGGCCGTGGTGGCATTGCTCGCTTGTCACGTCTTGACTCTGCGTGGGATGGCCGCTCAGTGGTGGAACGATGAAGACATGGGGCATGGCTTCCTGGTTCCGCTCGTCATCGCGTGGGTCGTATGGAACGAGCGCCGCACGTGGCGCGAGGTGCCCTTACAGCCGAGCTGGTGGGGCATCCCGCTGCTGATCGCGGGTGCAGTCGTGCATTTCGCGGCCGTCCTGGGTGTAGGATTGTTCGCCGCCTCGGTGGCGTTCTTGCTTTCCGCCGCCGGTGCGATTGTCTGTCTGGCGGGTTTCGGCCGGCTGCGAGCGTGGGCCTTTCCCCTCCTGCTCAGCCTCTTCATGCTGCCCAAGCTGGCCTTTGTGTACAACCTGGTTACGCTGCCGTTGCAGTTGCTGGCTAGCCGGATGGCGGCGGCCATGTTGTCCGCCGGCGGAATCGGCGTGATACGCGAAGGAAATATTCTGGATGTGGGCGGGCATCGCGTCGCGGTCGCCGAGGCGTGCAGTGGCATCCGCTACCTGTTGCCGCTCGGGTTCATGGCGATAGTGTTGGCCTATGTCTTGGACCCGAAGCCTTGGATGAGAGTCGCGCTGCTGGTGGTGGCGGTGCCGCTGGCGATTTTGGCCAATGCGCTGCGTGTGGCTGCCGCTGCGGCCATTCCGGCGCTCGATTCGGGCACTCCGCATGCAGTCATGGGAGCCGCGATCTTCCTCGTCTGCCTGGCGGTGCTGGCCGGTTCGCGCCAGTTGTTCCACGCGGCGGGTGCGCGTTATCGTGCCTGATCCACTCAAGATCCTCGTCCCCGTGTTGCTCGTGGCCGAAGCCCTCGCGGTGCAATGGGCAGGGCATGCCGAGCGTGTGCCCGCGGCTCCTGAGTTGACCGCGCTCCCCCACCAGATCGGCCGCTGGAGCCAATCGGCCGAGATCCCGATCGAGCCGGAGGTGCAAGCCCAGCTTCGGGCCGACCGGCTGCTGGAGCGCTTGTATTACTCGGGAAACTCCGCGGCCGCGGGCTCCCAGGCCGATCTGTTTATCGCCTGGTTCAATTCGCAGAGCAAGGGAGACCGCCAGCCGCACTCTCCGCGGGTCTGCCTGCCCGGCTCGGGTTGGCTGCCGGTATCGACCGCGGCGGTCCGCATCGAAACGCCGGCTGGCGAATTGGACGCCACCCTGTATCTGGTTTCCAAGGGCATCTCGCGTTCCGCCGTTTTGTATTGGTATCAGACTCCGCGCCGCGCCATCGCGGGGGAATGGGAAGCCAAATCCTGGATTCTGGTGGACGCGCTGCGCGACCACCGCACGGATGTCGCACTGGTGCGAATCGTGGTTCCGTCGTCCAACGGCCAAGACCAGGCCGCGACCGATGCCGCCGTTGAATTCGCTCATGCCGTGTATCCGCTGTTGCGGAAGGAACTGCCGTAGATCCAGCCGTGGCGCAGGTCGTCAAGCCTGTTGAGCCGAGTGAACGGGATTCGGACTAGGCCGGCGGTTGCAGCCGGGCGCGATCGCGGTCGCGTTTCTTGGGCGGCTGGCGACGCTGCCGGATGAACCATTCCTGCGAGTTAACTTTGGATTTCACGCCGGCTTTCCTGCGTGTGTAGGCGCCAGTGGTGTTCATCTCGCGAGCCTTCACATTATCGGCCAGATATACCGCCAGCACGTTGTCGCGCAGGTGGCGGATCATGGCGGTCTCGCGAATGGGCGCCAACACCTCCACGCGATGGTCGATGTTGCGCGGCATGAGATCCGCACTGCCGATGTAGACCTCTTCCGCGCCGCCATTGCGGAAATAGTAAATCCGGCTATGTTCCAGGAAGCGGCCGACGATGCTCGATACTTCGATGTGGTCGCTGACGCCGGGCACGCCCGGACGCAGGCAACAAATGCCGCGCACGAGTAACTGGATACGCACGCCGGCCTGCGACGCCTTATAGAGGGCGCGGATAATCTTAGAGTCCACCAGCGAATTCATCTTGAAGATCAGGTGCGCCTTGCCGCCGGACTTGGCGTGCTTGATTTCACGTTCGATCAGGGCATCCAGTTTGGAACGAAGATTAACCGGCGCCACCAGGAGCTTCTGGTAGTCGGACTTGTGGGAGTAGCCGGTCAGATAGTTGAAAAGGTCGCTGACATCGTCGGCGACGGCGTCATCGGAGGTGAAGAGGCCGATGTCGGTATACAAATGAGCCGTCACGGCATTGTAGTTACCGGTGGATAGGTGAACGTAGCGGGCGATGCGGTCCTGCTCGCGCCGCACCACCAGCGCCACCTTGCAGT
>CAZFOP010000406.1:0-3702 GCA_964520085.1 uncultured Solibacteraceae bacterium
GCGCCGAGCGCGATACTTCGGTCTGCACCTGTTCCAGCAGGGCTTCGTCCTGGCGCGCCATTGCGAGCTCACGCTGGTGCTGGCGGTACACCGGCGCAGCCACCATCAGCACCGCAGCCGCCGCCAACGCGACGCGCAACGCCGTGAAACGCCGCCTGCGGCGCGCCGCCGACGACACGGGCTCCGCCCGCAAGGCTGGCGTCTCAGCCCCGCACCACGCGCGCATCGCCACGCCGAATTGCGCCAGCGGTGCGTTCGCCCGTTCCAGTTCCGTCGCGCAATCGGCGCATTCCGCCAAGTGCCGTTCCGCGCCGTCTGCGCGAATTCCGGCCAGCCATTCCGAGATCTCCACCGGCGACAAGTGCCCGTTCATTGCGTCTCCCTCAGTTTCTTCCTCACCGCGTCCACCGCGCGAAACAGGTGCGCTTTCACCGTGCCCTCCTGCAAACTCATGGCCGCGGCGATTTCCCGTATCTCCATTTCCTCCACGAATCGCAGTAGAAACGCCGTGCGCTGCCGCTCCGATAGCTCTGCCGCAGCTCGCCAGACCACGCGAACCTGCTCGCGCGCCGACGCCTCGGCTTCCGGCGAACTGCGCCGGTCGGCCAGCCAGTCCCCCGTGAACGCCACGTCCAGGCTGGTTTCCTCGGCCCGCCGCCAAAAGCGCAGCTTGGCGCTCTTGCGATGGTCGTTCATCAGATTGACGGCGATGCGCGTCAGCCAGGTGCGCACGCTCGCACTCCCGCGAAAACCGCGCCGCGCCTGGTAGGCCCGCAGAAAACACTCCTGCGTCAGGTTCTCCGCCAGCTCCCGATCGCGCAAAGAGGCCAACAGAAACCGGAATACCGCTGGCCGGTGATCCCGCGCCACGGCATCGAAGTCCGACAATTCCGCCACCGAGACCTCTGTCACCGAAGCCGGTTCCGCCGCCAGCGTTGTCTCCATTCGCTACTATAGACCGCGACGCAGCCGCAAAGGTTTACGTCTATGGGAAGAAAACCGTCACGCGCGAATTCTTGCCTATCAGATAACTGGGGAAGACCGAGCGGATCCGGAAGCGCCGAGCGTGGTACATTCATTACGACGTACCATATTGACTTGGGTTCGGCGTGCTCCGCGTGGACGTCTTTCGGTCCGCCTGCCCCGGCGGCCGCCGTGGGATCGTTGTAACGCATTACAGTAGTACTATTTGGGCCCTTAGCTCAGCTGGTTAGAGCAGCGGACTCATAATCCGTTCAGACGACTTTCCGTTGTCCTCGCCAGGTGTACCGATCTCCGCTGCTACCCCTTGCTATCAGCTTGTATCTTATTGCAAGAAAAACAGCTTAATCTATTCGATGGCGGCTCTGGCAGGTAGACATGAAAATCGCCGAGCGCACTGGGTAGCAGCCCATCCAGGCATAGGATGGGCATAGTATTTGGCATAGGTCGGCCAGCACAATATCGAATTCAGTTGCCCGGTTTAAGCTATGCCAACTCCTATGCCCACCAGGCCATCGAGCGAAGCGCAGGAGTCAGGGCGTGAGCGCGGCAGCCGACCGGTTGAGCGGGCTGCGGCACGCGACGGAACAGGCAACCAGGGTTCTCAGACGTTCTTCAGGAGTCCGCGGCGGAATGCCGCCACCATTCGATTCACAAACGGCAGACGCTCAGCGTATGTCGAGGTCTGAACCATCTGTTCCACCAGTCGTTCGAGGTTCGCGTCCGACGAGATGAGGGATCGAACCTGATCCAGGACTGGTGCTGAGCATATTCCGGCGACATCGCGGCCAAGCAGTTCCGCACCCGCCAGTTCAATGTCAAAGCCGTACGACTCCAGTAGGTCCATCTCCCGGTCATAAAGCCGATCCGTGTTGCCGGCGTCCGCGTAGGACGTGAGGAGCCTATAGAGGTCGGATGCATCCTTGTTGCCCTGGTGGCCGCGCTCCATCCAGGCGATCAGCTTAAGCAGCATCAGTCCGGGTACGGACGCAACACGAACAGCCAGGCCTTCTTCGATTTCAATCGAAACGGACGAAGCCAGTGCCTCCTCAAACCCGGCTACGTTCAGAACAACGTCGCGGCTCGGCGGCCACGCAACCTTCGTGTCCGGCGATTCCACTCCGCGGAAGGGGATAAGGTCAATCGGGACGGACAAGCCAGCAGCGTGCTCGACAAAGATCATTCGCTGCGCCATTCGCGGATGGGCCGCGAAACCGCCCGTCGCAATCAGCCGGTCTTTGAGCAACGCAAATTCATCCCAACTCCCGACAGCAATTCCGAAGTCGATGTCCCGGGTCGCGCGACCCGGCCGGAGCCCATGAACGTTCACCAGGATGAGGTCCCGTGCCGTGGCTCCCGCCACGAAGTACACGCAGCCCGTGTCATGCGCGATGGGGTCCAGCAACCGCAATACGTGGACGACGGATGCGTCGACGGGCTTATTGGGCGGAAGCGAACGTTGGTGCCATGCGTTCTTCATAGATTATCCGCGCAGCCTCCGCGTTGCGGCCCTCATGGGTCGCGAGCAAGTCCGCATATGCCAGGAGCGGCGGCACTACATCCGGGAAGTCTTTGCTCGTTTCAAAATTCCAGAAACCATCCAGAATTTCCAGGTTGCCGTTCTCGTCTGCGCGCATCCGCCCGGCTGCGACCAGCTTTGCGATCGGCGCGCGGACATAAATCGTGAACTCGGCGGGCTTCAGATATCGTGTCAGTTTCCCGGCTGCGGGCTCACCACCCCAAAACGCCTGGTACATGCGGAGATCGATGTGATCGAGGAATCCGGGATCAGCCCGGAATCGTCTCGGATTCAGCCTGGGGCGTAAGGCGATGGGATAGTGTGTGACCCATTCTTCGACCATGTGTGCCGGGTCGAGCAGCTTGCGGTCCCGCTCCGTCTGGAATCCCAGGAAACCGCGACTCTTGAGATCCTCAACGACCGGGCCCACAGTGCCGAGCGCCACGCCGGCTCGCATTGCGATCTCCCGATAGCCGCTGCGAATCAGATCCGGGTTGCACAGCAGAGCGAACACTATACGGAGACCGGCAGGATTCATGGCGCGAAAGCGATCGCGGAGAAGGGATGTGGGGCGGGGCTGGCCGACCACGTAAACGAGCAGGCCCGGCCCTGCGAGCCAGGCGTTTCCGGCAGTGTCGATGAATGGCAAATGGAGTTGGCGGCAGTGCTCGGCAACCTCGCGCGTGATATACGGCGCGACCAGAAGCGGTGGTTCCGGCAAAGCGTTGCTTCCGGCTTTTATGACCGCCGGAGTTGCAAATCGGTCGACCGCTCTTATCTCAGCACGAAATCGGTACTTGCGGCCTTCGGTTTCGAACTCGACAATCGCATCTGCCGCATGCTCTCCGGGGGCCACAGCATGGCGCGCGCTGGCGGCAATCTCAGTGGTCCTCCGCAGTGCAAGCAGGGCGCAGTTCAGTATTCGTTGCTCCTTGGGAGTCATCGCCTGGTCCCTAAACGAGACTTCGGAAATACGTTCACTATTTTACATTGTACACGAATCGTGGACATTTTAAAATAATGAACAGAGAGGCACCCCTCATGCGGCGCCGGTCGTTTTCAGCGACTCGCGGCAACACTCCCGACGCGCGTTGACTCAGATGAGCCACCTGCGGGTTGAAACGAGAGCCACTCTTCGAGTTCCTCGGGCCGGTACCGCACCAACGAACCGACCTTGATAAACCTCGGCCCTCGCCCTTCCA
>CAZFOP010000407.1:0-3693 GCA_964520085.1 uncultured Solibacteraceae bacterium
GAAGGCGCTGTTTTCGCTCGCTGCTTTGGTCTACATCAGCCCGCTGCTCACCGGCTTAGCGCTGCTCTTCATCGGGGCGTTCGGCTTCAGCTTGAGCAAGGCGTTTCGCAAAATTAGGCCGATTTTTCGCGAGCGCGGCAAGATCAACGCCGAAGTCACCGGCCGCCTCACCGAATCGCTGGCCGGCGTGCGCGTGGTGAAGGGCTATCACGCCGAGGCGGAAGAAGCCAGCGTGTTTGCCGCGGGTGTACAGCGGCTGCTGGACAACGTGCTGAAGAGCCTCACCGCCATTTCGCTGATGAGCCTCGCGGCCACCGTGTTGATGGGCCTGGTGGGCGCGACGGTGATGTTTCTCGGCGCGCGCCAGATCGGCACTGGCGCGCTGACGCTGGGCGGCTTCATGAGCTTCACCGCGTTCCTGGCCTTTCTGGTGGCGCCCATGTTCCAGGTGGTGGGCATCGGCACCCAGCTCACCGAGGCGCTGGCCGGCCTGGACCGCACGCAAGAGGTGTTGCACGAACGGCCAGAAGACGAGGAGCCGCGCCGCACCGTCGCCATCGGCCCCATCCAGGGAAATCTCACTTTCGACCACGTGACGTTCGCCTACGATCCCGGCAAGCCCGTGCTGCATGACGTCAGCTTCGCCTCCACGCCCGGCACGGTCACCGCGCTGGTAGGCCCGTCGGGATCCGGCAAATCGACCATCATCAGCCTGATCGCCGCGTTTCACTCACCCACCGAAGGCTCCGTCCTGGTGGATGGAATCGATCTCGGAAGCGTGCGTCTCGACGCTTACCGCACGCAGCTCGGCGTGGTGTTGCAGGACACGTTTCTCTTCGACGGCACCATCCGGGAAAACATCGCCTTCGCGCGGCCGGCCGCCGCGGAGGCGGAAATTCTGGAAGCCTGCCGCATCGCGCGCGTGGATGAGTTCGCCGAGAAGTTCGAAAAGCGGTACGACACCATCGTCGGTGAGCGCGGTGTCAAGCTCTCCGGCGGGCAGCGCCAGCGCGTCTCGATCGCCCGCGCCATTCTCGCCAACCCGCGCATCCTGATTCTGGATGAGGCGACATCGAGCCTCGATTCCGAATCGGAAGCCGCCATCCAGGAGGGCCTCGCTTACCTGATGAAGGGGCGCACCACATTTGTTATCGCGCACCGACTCTCCACCATTCGCCGCGCCGATCAGATCCTGGTGGTCGAAACCGGCCGCATCCTGGAGCGCGGCACGCACGAATCGCTGTACGCGCTCGGAGGCCGCTATTACGACCTCTACACGCGCCAGCACGGAATCGACGCCAACTTGTTCCTGGCTCCGGGCGAAGGCGACAAGGTGGAGGAAACCGAAGACGCGCCGGCACTGCGCAATGCCGCGCCGCCCTCCGCCGCATCCCTGCTACGCGGTGGCATCGCGTAACGCGAGTGGCGCGGGCCTCCAGGCCTGCTGTGTCGAGATTCTTCTCGACATCGCTTGCCCTTCCCCTCAAAACATTCCTTTCTCCTGTTGTTTTGATGCCACTTTGGGTGTATGGTAGAGAAGAAAAGGCGAAGCCACGCGGCGGCCAGAGGGCGCTCTCTCTCGCCGCCGCCTCTCCCGTAACGGCTTAGCCGCAGGAATACCTATGAGCCTGTCGCTGGGATTTCCCGAGTTTTCGCAGGAATTGGCGCTTGCGTCGAAGCGGTCGCTCGAGGCGGTAGTCTCCCGGTTCCAGGCGGCGCATGCCGACCCCGAATCGCCTGTCCGCGCCATCCACCACCAGCCGGCCGCCGATGGTGTTTATGCGGACCTGCCCGCGGCCATCCATCCCGCGCTACGCCAGGCGCTCGAAACCCGCGGCATCGCGCGTCTCTACTCGCACCAGGCGGAATCTTTCGCGGCGCTCGAAGCCGGCAAGAACGTGGTGGTGGTGACACCCACCGCCAGTGGCAAGACGCTTTGCTACAACCTGCCCGTGACCAACCGCCTGCTGGCCGACGATGGCGCACGCGCCATGTACCTATTCCCGACCAAGGCGCTGGCGGAAGATCAGTTACACGAATTCCAGAGCGCGGTGGATGCGATGGGCTCGCCCATCCGTGCATTCACTTATGACGGCGACACGCCGCAGGACGCACGAAAGGCCATCCGCCAGCGTGCCAACGTGGTGCTCACGAATCCGGACATGCTGCACTCCGGCATCCTGCCGCACCACACGAAGTGGGCCCGCCATTTCGAAAACCTGCGCTACATCGTGATCGACGAGCTGCACTATTATCGCGGCGTCTATGGCAGCCATCTGGCCAATGTTCTGCGGCGGCTGAAGCGCATCACGGAATTCTACGGTTCGCATCCTCAATTCATCTGTTGTTCGGCCACCATCGCCAACCCGCGCGAGCTAGCCGAAGCGCTCACCGGCGAGCAGTTCGAGCTGGTCGAGCGCAACGGTGCGCCGCGCGGCGAGAAGTATTTCGTCTTCTATAACCCGCCGGTGGTCAATCGCCAGCTCGGTATCCGCCGCAGTTACATACAGGAAACGCGGCGTGTGGCGATGGAGTTCATCGAACGGAAACTGCTGACGCTGGTCTTCGCAAACAACCGCCTGGCCACGGAAGTGTTGGTGACTTATTTGAAGGATGCCTGCGACCGCGGGCCGGTGTCATCGGAAACCGTGCGCGGTTACCGCGGCGGCTACCTGCCGCGCGAACGCCGTGAGATCGAGCGCAAACTGCGCGATGGCGAGATCCGCGCGGTGGTGGCCACCAACGCACTCGAATTGGGCATCGATATCGGCTCGCTCGACGCGGTGGTGATGGCCGGTTACCCAGGCACCATCGCTTCGAGCTGGCAGCGCGCCGGCCGCGCCGGCCGCCGCCAGGGCACTTCCGCGGCCGTGCTGGTCGCCTCCAGCGCGCCGCTCGATCAATACATCGTCGAACACCCGGATTACTTCTTCGGCCGTTCGCCGGAGCACGCCTATATCAACCCGGACAATCTCGAAATCCTCATCGCCCACCTGAAGTGCGCGGCCTTCGAGTTACCCATTCGCGATGGAGAGACTTACGGCAAGCATGCGACCGGCGACGTGTGCGCTTTCCTCGAAGAAGCAGGCTTCCTGCACCACTCGGCTGGCGCGTGGCATTGGACTTCGGATACTTACCCGGCCGATGCGACCAGTCTGCGCTCGATTTCGAGCGATAACTTCGTGGTGGTCGATATCACCGGCGAAGCGGAAGTGATCGCGGAAGTCTCCTTCACCACAGCTCTCACTACGCTGCATGAGAAGGCCATCTATCTGCACGAAGCGCGACAGTATCATGTCGAGCGGTTCGATTACACCGAGCGCAAAGCTTACGTGAAGCGCGTCGAGAGCGACTATTACACCGACGCCATCGACTACACGCAAGTGAAGGTGCTCGAAGAATGCGAAGGCGCCGAGCTGTCGGGCGCACGCCGCGTGCACGGCGACGTTCGCGTCAACCGGCAGATTGTAGGTTTCAAGAAGATCAAGTTTTACACCAATGAGAACGTGGGCGCGGGCAAGCTCAACATGCCGGAACAGGAAATGCACACCACGGCTTTCTGGCTGCATTTCCCGGCAGCGTTTCTGGCGCGCCTCGGAAACTTCACTCCGGCCGAGAAACAGAGCGGCATTTCCGGATTGGGCAACGCGCTGCGCACCGTGGCCGCGCTGCTGCTGATGTGCGACCCGCACG
>CAZFOP010000408.1:0-3689 GCA_964520085.1 uncultured Solibacteraceae bacterium
TCAAGGCCCCTTCCGGCTAATTTGGACAGCATTGGGGCATGCCCGGCCCCTACGAGCTGCGGTGATGTACTAAGCTCAATCAAATGCCGAACCTCCTGGACCGGCTCGACGATTGGAAGCGCCGTTTCGGGCCACTGGAGAGTGGGCGACTGGAACGGCTGCTGGAAGCGGCGGCGAAATACAGAGTGCGCGATGCGGCCAGCCTGATTCGCCTGCATGAGACGCTGCTCTTTCTGCGCGCTTATCCGCGCACGCCGGAGGTGGCGCGGCGCGCCGATGCAATCCTGTTTACATTCGCCGACCGGGTGGATCGACTGCGCGCGGCGGGCGTCGATCTGGAGCCGTTCGCCGAGCCGGAAGTATCCGGCATCGCCGGCACCGAGCTGACCGCGGTATTCAGTTACGAGGTAGCGCGCAGCCTGATCGAGCGGCACGGCCGCGCCATTCGCCTGGCCTGGGATGCGCACGACGAAATCGAACGCATGGGCCCGGGCTCGCCGCAGTTCGCGCCGCTGATCGCCGAAGAGTGGCCGGTGGAAGCGCACAGCCCGTTCGAACGATGGCTGGCGGCGGCGCGTCCGCGCGCGGAGAGCGAGCTACCCTGGCTGATGGAACGCGTGCGCGCCATCGCGCCAGAGCGCACTGCCGAGCGCTACAACGCGATGGGGTTGCCGCTTACGTTTGCGATTGGCCAACGCGTGTCGCGCTCCCGCCAGCGGGCACCGATGGGCGGCCTGTTCTGCCACACCGGGCCTGTGATTGCGCGGCGCGACGTTTCACTGGCCCGCGAACTCGCAGGGCCGCCGCTCCCCGTGAAGCGTCTCGCCCGCGCCCAAGCGCGCAAGATGATCGACCTGATTGTCGATACCTCAGCCATGCGCTTTCGTGAGCTGTACGGCTTCAGCCACTCGGACGAAGCTAACGTGTTCAGCGCCGACGCCGGCCGCGGCGTCGAAATCGTTTTCTTCGGCGTGCCGCCGCGCTGGCGGCTTCCGTTGCGGGCGTACCATGCCGGCATGTTCTTCAAGAACGGCGTCCCCGCCGGTTACGTCGAGACGCTCTCTCTATTCGATCGCGCCGAAGTCGGCTTCAACCTCTATTACACTTTCCGCGAAGGCGAATCGGCGTGGCTCTATGCGCGGCTGCTGCACCTGTTCCATCAGGTGCTCGGCGTGAATTGCTTTTCGGTGGACCCGTATCAGATCGGCGACGACAACCCAGAGGCCATCGACTCGGGCGCCTTCTGGTTCTATGGCAAACTGGGCTTCCGGCCGGTGGACCCGCAACTTGCGGCGCTTGCGCTTCGCGAGGAGGAACGCATCGACCGCACTCCTGGCTATCGCAGTTCGCGCCGCACTTTGCAAAGGCTGGCCAAGGGATGCGTGGTGTATGAAGGCCCGGCGGCCACAGCCGGCCAGTGGGACCGCTTTTCGATTCGCAATCTGGGCATCGCTGCCACGCGCATCCTGGCCGAGCGCTTCGGCAGCGATACCGAACGTATGCGCGACGCCGCCAGCCGCTTCGCCGCCCGCCAATTCGGCGTGGAATCGACGAGCGGCCTGGCGCTCGTACTGAGCACGATCCCCGATGTGGCGAAGTGGAACTCAGCCGAAAAGAAAGCCGTGGCGGGGATACTGCAAGCCAAGGAGCGCGGCTCCGAGACGCGCTATCTGCGCCTGATGCAGCGGCACGCACTGCTGCGCGCGGCGCTGCTGAAGCTGGGACGCTGACGCGCCGACCTATCAGACTATCTCGTCGGATCCGGCGTCATCCAAAGCGTGAGCACTAAGTTTTGGAAAGCGTCTGGCATCGCCGCTACCAGCACGCTCTGCTTTGGGTAGCCGAACTGAATCTCAACTTCAGACTGATGATTGGCCTCGGCGTGGTTTGGATAGGATGGCTGATCTTTTGCGCTTGGCGTTTAGCTGCGGGCATCCGCCATCGACACTATCGGCCCGAGGCTACCGAATGGGACAGGGAGGACTTCGGGTTCGCGCTTGGGGGTGTCATCGCTAGCCTCGTCCTAATTCCCGCTTGGATGCTCACGCCGATCTGGGTCCGCTGAGGGCGGGATGAGCCAAGTGCACGAGCGCGCCCGCAAGCTGGCTTTGGCAGGTTGAAACCTGCCCCACATTAGGCGTGCTCCACGCCATTGCGCGGAACGGCAATGTCTGTCCCGATCGCCCTCTCGCAGGTAGCCGGCGCGGCTGGGTTTTTCAGTGGATGGCGCTTGACTCACGTCTCGAACGGCCGCAGCAGGTGACTCTCAAAGCTACAACTGCTGGTCGAGCGGTCGGCATATGGGCAGTTGCGGCAGAAGCTCAGCTCGGCCGGGGTGTCGCGGATGGTCTTGCGCACGGCCCGGGCCTGCGCTCCAAACCAGATCTCGGCGAATGACTTGTCGCGGGCCATTACGCCATAGGGCCGGATCGTATTGTAGTCCTGCTCGCAGGAGACGACGGTGCCATCGGCCAGCAGGGTGGGAAAGGTGAAGGCGTGCTGGCAGACGAAGTCGGTACGGCGCGCGCGCTGGCCGCCTTCGTAGGAGTAGGCACGGAGGCCGGCCGATTGCGGCAGCAGGTCTACATGAGTGCGCTGGTCGGCGGAATCGATGATGGAGAGGCTGCGCAAGGAGAGCATGTCGAAGTCGTGGTCGGCGGCGAACTGGCGGAGGCGCGGAACCTCGTGCTCGTTGTGGCGCATCACCAGCACGCGCATGTGGAGAATGGGAAGGCGTGCGCCGCTGCGGCGCTTCCATTCGGCCAGCGCGCGGACGCCCGCCAGCGCGGGAGCGAGGCGCGCGCCCTTGCGGTAGACAGCGTTGGTCTCGTCGGTGAGTCCGTCCAGGGCGACGATGAGGTAGGTGGGCGGACTCCCCCGCAGGGCGCGCTGGACGCTGGGTTGGTCCAGATTCTGTCCGTTGGTGGAGACCAGCGTTGCGAACGGATAGCGCGCCGCGATGGCCAGCACGCGTTCCAACTCTGGGTGCAGCAGTGGCTCACCCCAGGCCCACAGGGCTGCGATCAGGAGATAGGATCCGACCTCCGCCATCGCCCGCTCGAAGAGGTCCACGTCCAGGAACTGCGCTGGCCGGGCCAACTCTCCCGTGCCCACCGGACAGACCGGACAGCGCAGGTTGCAGCAGCTAGCCAGTTCGAACTGCATGTTCAGCGGCCAGGCCCAGGGTGACAGACGGCGGTGCACCAGGTTCAAGCCGGCCCGTAGCGTGTTCAGGCGTTGGCGCCGGCTCATGCCGCGCACCGTCACTGGCATATGGTCGAAAACGAAGGAACGACGGCCACGCACCGCTATCTCCCAGGCGGTCCGCGGTGCGTCCGCGAAGTGCTGCCAGCGTTCCCAGGATCTCACGCCGAACCTCTGGAGTTAACACGATCGGTGCGCACGCATGAGGTGGAATGGAGCCGAACGGCTTTGATCACGGTCTGGCTCGAATCAAGAAGTTCGTGGTACCTCGGTGGCATTCAACCGGACACTGCACGCGCCTGGATCTGGCAAAGCCGCTGCGAATCCGAACCACCTACGCGGTCGGCTGAGCCTTCTTGGCGTCGCGGGAGACTTTGTACTTCCGCTCGAAGCGGTCGATACGGCCGGCGGTGTCCATCAGCTTCTGCTTGCCCGTGAAGAACGGGTGGCAGGAGGAGCAGATTTCCACGCGGATGTCGCCCTTG
>CAZFOP010000409.1:0-3689 GCA_964520085.1 uncultured Solibacteraceae bacterium
CGTTCCGCCGGACATCGCCACCTGCCCGGACTGCCTGGCCGACCTGCGCGACCCCACCAACCGCCGCTATCGCTACCCGTTTACCAACTGCACCAATTGCGGCCCTCGCTACACCATCATCCAGGAGATTCCGTACGACCGGCCGCACACCACCATGGCGGCGTTTCGCCAGTGCCCCGCCTGCGAACGCGAGTACCACGACCCGAGCGACCGGCGATTTCATGCCCAGCCCAATGCGTGTCCCGATTGCGGCCCCTGGGTGGAACTGTGGGATCGCGATCGCATGCTCGCGCAACGCACCGAGGCCGTCGACCAGACGCGGAAGCTGCTGAAAGACGGCGCCATCCTCGCCATCAAAGGCCTGGGCGGTTTTCACCTCGCCTGCGACGCCACCGATGACGCCACCCTGCGGCGGTTGCGTCAGCGAAAGCTGCGCTCCGGAAAGCCGTTTGCGCTGATGGCCGCCAGCCTTGAGAAGATCGCGGAATTCTGCGAGGCGAGCCCGGAAGAGTGCGCGGCATTGAGCGGAACGCGCCGGCCCATTGTGTTGCTGGCGCGGCGCCCCATGAGCCGGATCTCAACCGAAGTGGCGCCGGGCGCGCCGACGCTGGGCGTGATGCTGCCCTACACGCCGCTGCATCATCTGCTCTTCGAAGGCGGCGAGTTCGAAGCGCTGGTAATGACTTCCGCCAACCTCAGCGAGGAACCCATCGCCTACCGCAATGAAGAAGTGGCGGCGCGGCTGCACCCGCTGGCCGACTACTTCTTGCTGCACAATCGCGCCATACAAACCCGCGTGGACGATTCCGTGGTGCGTGTTTTCGAAGGCCGGGAGCGCCTGCTGCGGCGTTCGCGCGGTTATGCGCCGCGCCCCATCGAGCTTGGGTTACCGGCGCAGGAAGTCCTCGCCTGCGGCGGCGAACTCAAGAACACTTTTTGCCTGACCAAGGAACACTACGCCATTCTCAGCCAGCACACCGGCGACCTGGAAAACCTAGAGACGCTCGAATTCTTTCAGGAAACCCTGGCGCACATGCAGCGCTTCTTCCGGGTGACTCCGCGCGCCGTGGCCCACGACCTGCATCCGCAATACATAACCACTCGCCTGGCCCTGGCGATGCCCGGCATCGAAAAGATCGGAGTGCAGCACCATCACGCCCATATCGCGGCTTGCATGGCCGAAAACGGATTGCGCGAAAAGGCGATCGGCGTGGCGCTCGATGGGACCGGCTATGGCACCGACGGGCGGATCTGGGGCGGCGAGTTTCTCGTCTGCGATTATCTCAGCTTCGAACGGCGATTTCACTTCCGCTATGTTCCGCTGCCCGGCGGCGATAGAGCCATCCGGCAGCCCTGGCGCTCCGCGTTGAGCTACTGGAACGATGCGGAATTGGCCGGCGTGCCGCCGCTGGATTCGGTCCCCGTCACCGAGCGCCGCGTGGTGGAAACCATGCTCGCCAGCCGCGTCAACACGGTGGACACCTCGTCGTGCGGGCGTCTCTTCGATGCGGTCTCGGCGATGCTGGGAATCCGTCTGGAAAGCACGTATGAGGGGCAGGCTGCCATTGAACTGGAAGCCGCCGCCGCCGCGGGCATCACGGACCACTACCCCTACTCGGTCGTCGCGGATACAATCGACTTCCGCGAAACCATTCGCGCCATCGCGCGAGACGACAGCGCGCGTGGGGTTCGCTCGGCCCGGTTTCACAACACGGTGAGCGCGGCCATCGCCGAGGCTTGCCGGCGTATTCGCCTGGCGGAAGGGCTGAGCGGCGTGTGCCTCTCCGGCGGCACGTTCCAGAACGCGTACCTGCTCAGCCACACCACGCAACTGCTGCGCGCGGCCGGCTTCCGCGTATTCACGTACTCCGCCGTCCCGCCCAACGATGGAGGACTGTCGCTGGGTCAGGCGGTCATCGCCAGCAACCGCCTGCGCTGAGAGCACGTGGCGCGGGCTGTCCATCCGAGGCCGAATCATCTCGGCTTTTCTTGCTTCGCGCGACGAGCCGCCACCACGCCGAAGCTCGCCACGACTTACGGATGAATGGCTGCGATCCGTCGTTCGAGTCCGCTTCCAGTGCCGCGTTGTTCGGCGAATTCGCCGAGATTCCATCTTCCCGGCGCACTTCAGTCGCTCACCCGGGAGGGTCATGGTGTGCTCGGGTGCGCCTGCAAGCTGCGATGATGGTACGGAGCATGGCGTTCCTTCTCCTCTTGCCGGCGACGTTCGCGGCGCTGTGGTGGGCCATGGCCGCGGAAGACGGCTGGCGGGATCGCTTTCTGCGCGCGGCGGTCGCATTCGGTCTGACGATTGTTTTGACGACGGAACTGCTCAGCGCGTTTGGCCTGCTGCGTCGTGGGCCGATGGTTGGCGCGTGGAGCGTGGCGCTGCTGGTGGCGATCGCGCGTGGCTGGCGCGAGCGGCGCGCGGCGCCATGGCACGGCATGCGGCCTCCCGCCGACGCCATTGTGCTGCTGGCGTTGGCCGGTTGCGTGGCGATCGCGATCGCCACCGGCGTCACCGCCGCGTTCAGCCCGCCCAACAGTGCCGACGCCATGGCATACCACATGCCGCGCGTGATCTATTGGGCAGAGCAGGGTAGCTTGCGTTTTTTTCCCACCCCTTATCTCACGCAGATCATGCTGCAACCCATGGCGGAATACTGGATGCTCGACGGGTACCTGCTCTCGGGCGGCGACTGGTTCGTCAATTTCGGCCAATGGTTCGCCGCTCTGGCGTGCATGATCGGCGCTTCGGCGGTGGCTGGTCTACTCGGCGCGCGCGTCAGAGGGCAAGCCATCGCGGCCGTGTTCTGCGCCACGCTGCCGGCGGGAATTCTGGCCGCCTCCGGCGCCAAGAACGATTACGTGATGGCGATGTGGGCGATCGCCGCGGTTTACTTCGCGCTGCGGCTGCGAAACAAACTCGAAGGGACTGCCAGCTTGACGGACGAAAGCGTCCGTCCCACTCAGCCGCTGCCCAGTGCGGCAGGCGCGCTCGCCCGCCAACCGCTTCTCCCCGACGCGCTGTTTCTGGGCTTCTCGGTAGGCCTCGCCCTGTTCACCAAGGCCACGGCGTACCTGTTCTTGCCGTGGCCCATTGCCGCTCTGTTGCTCCCGGCAGTGTGGCGCGAGCGGCGGCGAATGGCGCCGCTCGCGATCGCGGCGATGGTGTGCGCGCTGGCGGTGAATCTGCCGCATTACGGGCGCAACTGGGACTTGAGCGGCTCCCCGCTGGGGTTTGACTCGGCGCAGGGCGATGGGCTCTTTCGCTGGCGCAACGACACCTTCGGGTGGAAGCAGACGGTTTCCAACATGCTGCGCCACGGCGCCGAGCAACTCGGCGGGCGAAGCAGCCGGTGGAACCAGGCCCTCTACGATTTCGTGCTGTCGGCGCATCGCAAAATGGGAATCGACATCGACGATCCATCGGACACCTCGCTGTGGGGCGTTTTCAAGCCGCCCCGCAATGCTAACCATGAAGCCGACGCACCCAACCGCTGGCACCTTTTGCTGTTGGCTATGGTGGCTTGCGTCCTCGCCTGGCGCGCTCTGCGAGGGCGCGACCGGCGCCGCGCCGCCTACGCGCTGTCGCTGATCTGCGGCTTCGTCGTATTCTGCGCGTATCTCAAATGGGCGCCGTTCGTGGCGCGCTATCAGTTGCCGCTGTTCGTGCTGGGCGCGCCGCT
>CAZFOP010000410.1:0-3675 GCA_964520085.1 uncultured Solibacteraceae bacterium
GCAGTGGCTACTTCCACGGCCTTTTCGATACCGCGCTTGAGGGCCATCGGATTGGCGCCGGCGGCAACCGCCTTCACGCCTTCACGATAGATTGCCTGGGCCAGGATGGTGGCGGTGGTGGTGCCGTCGCCGGCCACATCCGAGGTCTTGGAGGCCACTTCGCGGACCATCTGGGCGCCCATGTTCTCAAGCGGGTCCTTGAGCTCGATTTCCTTGGCGACGGTGACGCCGTCCTTGGTGATGTTCGGACCGCCGAACTTCTTTTCGAGGATCACGTTGCGGCCCTTGGGGCCGAGCGTCACTTTAACGGCGTCGGCCAACTGGTTGACGCCGCGCAAAATCGCCTGACGGGATGCTTCCGAATATACAATTTGTTTTGCCATCGTTCATCGACTCCTTAGCTTGCTTTCTTGGCTACCGCGGGCTTCGCGTCGAGGATACCGAGCACTTCGTCCTCACGCATGATCAAAAACTCATCTCCATCCAGCTTGATATCGCTGCCGGAGTACTTGCCGAACAGAATCCGGTCGCCGGCCTGCACGTCCAGAGGAACCAGGCTGCCGTTTTCCAGGCGCTTCCCTTTTCCCACGGCCACAACCTCACCCTCCTGGGGCTTTTCCTTGGCCGAATCCGGGATGTACAAACCGCCTTGCATTTGCTCTTGCTGTTCCAGACGCTTGACCACAATCCGGTCATAAAGCGGACGAATCTTCATTGACAAACCTCCCTGAATGAATGTTTGAAGTAGTTTGGTTTACGAGTGGAGCCACGTCTCTGCTTCTAGCGTGGTCCCAATGTCAATTATTAGCACACTCGCCCGGAGAGTGACAAAAATTCCGCGCAATCGATTGATGCAGAAGCCATTATTATCCTTGACAAGAACCCGCTCAAGGCCACAATCGGGTCCGATTTCAGACCGCGGCTTCGAAGATTCCGAGCTGGCGATTCTTGCGTACCGAGTGCCAGGCAAAGCACTTCCCGTTCATCGACACATATACGCCGGGAGCCAGCGCCTGCACGAAGGCCAGCGCCGTTCCCAGGTTGAAGATTCCGTCCGAGCTGCCAAAGGTGTAGGGCACCATGGCGCCGGTCAGGACGATGGTCTTGCCCGCGATGGCGTTGCTCGAGATACCCCCGTCCGCCAGTCCGCGGCCCAGCACCGCGGCGGTCTCGCGCATGGAGTCGGTGCCATGCGTGATCACGATGCGACTTTCCCGCGCGCGCACGCACTGGCGGAGAATCATCTCGCGCTGCGCGTCGGTCATCTCCAGGCTGTCGATCATCAGCAGTGTGCGCACCTTCACATTCAGCCGGCAGCGCCCCAGGCGAAGCATGTCTGCCAGATGGGTCTTCTTGAAGAACAGCGCGCCGGTGAGCTCGTTGTATTCCTTGTCGAAGGTGCCGCCGGTAACAAAGATGCGAATCGCGTCGGAGTGCATCTTCCTACGTATAACCCACCTTCGTACCGATTTTGGGACTCTTACCGTAAGATAACCGCCGCTCACTCCTTGAAGCGCCTCCCGCAGCCGCATCCTTGAGCTACGAGGCTGTCGTAGACAGCCGATAAGGAACCAAAGGGAGCGATTGTGGTGCGCATAGTGGCAGTGGTGTTGGCAGCCGGTTTGGGGACGTGGGGCGCCGTAGCAGACCCCAATATTCGAAACAACCAGGGAGTGCAACTTGCCTCCGAAGGCCGCTACGCGGAGGCCGAGGCCGCCTATCGGCAGGCGCTGGAGGAGTGGGCGCAGCGTCCCTCGCAGCCCGCGACCGCCCGCGGCCGGGCGCTGACGCTGGAAAACCTGGGCGCCGTGCTGCGTCTGGCGGGACGTTACCAGGAGTCCGGCACGGTGCTGAAACAAGCGCTGTCGGAAATGGAGTCGGCTACCGGGAAGGAGAGCGCCGAAGTCGGAGGAGTGCTGCGGCATCTGGCGGCGCTTTATCGCGTCACCGGCGACGCCGCCAAAGCCGAATCCTGCACCCTGCGCGCCGACCCGCTGCTGGACGAGCCGGAGCGCACCAACAACCGTCTGGTGCTGGCGTCCGTTTACATTGATGAACACCGCTTCCCGGAAGCCCGCGCCATTCTGCAACCGGCCCTTCCCGAAGCCGGCGGAGCGTTTCTCTTCGCCATCGACTCCGATCTGGCCGCGGCCGCGCTCGGCGAAGGTAAACTGGACCAGGCGGAAGCCTTCGCGCAGCGCGCCCTCGAGGTCGCGCGCGGCGTGCTGGCGCCGAATTCCACCGCTCCGGCAACGGTGTGGACCAACCTGGGGCAGATCTACCGCTTTCAGAAGCGCTACGTGGAGGCCGAAAGCAGCTATCGCAAGGCCATCGAAATCTGGAGCGCCGCCAGCCCCATGCATCCTTTCCTGGCGCGCGGCCTGATGAACCTGGCCGCGTTTGAGCAGGAGCGCGGCCGGGTACAAGCGGCCGAAGAGCTGTACCGCCGCGCCGCCGGTGTCTTCGAGCAGTCCGTCGGCAAGAACGACGTGCAGACGCTCATCGCCCGCAACGAGTTGGCGGGGGCACTGGGAGCGCAAGGCCGCTATGTGGCCGCCGAACAACTGAGCCGCAATACGGTTCCCGCGATTCAGAAGCTGCTGCCGGAGAACGACGCGCGCGTGCTGCGCGCGCTCTCGCTCCGCGCCAGCCTGTTGGCCGCCACCAAGCGGCAATCCGAAGCCAACGCTCTCCGCGAGCACATCCGCCTGGTGGCCAGCGGCCTCTCAGCCGAACCGGGCCAGTAGGATCCGCCGCGACGGCAGCTCATCCCGCGCGGAACAGACTCTCCAGCGCCGGCCGCAGTTCGGGATATTGGAACCCAAACCCCGCGGCCAGCGGTCTCTCCGGTTGCACCCGCTGGCTGCCGAGGATCACTTCCGCCATCTCGCCGAACAGCAGGCTCAAGGCCAGTTTCGGCACCGGGAAGATCGCCGGCCGATGTACCGCCGCCGCCAGCGCGCGCGTGAACTCCGTGTTGCTAACGGGGTTCGGCGCCACTCCATTCAACGCTCCCGAAACCGGCTGGTCCACCGCGAAGCGGAACATCGCGGCCAGGTCGTCCAGGTGAATCCACGAAGTCCACTGCCGCCCGTTACCCAACTTGCCGCCGATGCCCATTCGAAACGGCGGCAGGATGCGCTTCAACAAGCCGCCCCGCGGATCGAGCACGTGGCCCGTGCGGATGGAGACTACGCGCACTCCCAGCGCCTCCGCCTGCCGCGCCGACTTCTCCCAATCGGCGCACACCTCCGCTAGGAAATCGCTGCCCTGGGTGGAACTCTCGGTGAGCGCCTCATCGCCGCGTGAACCGTAGTATCCAATGGCCGACGAACTGACCAGCACCGCCGGTTTGCGCGGCTGCCTCGCCATAGCCTTCACCAGGTTGGTGGTGCCCGTAACCCGGCTGTCGCGGATGCGCGCCTTGACGTCGGCATTCCATCTCTGCGCCACCGGTTCGCCAGCCAAGTGGACCACCGCATCCACGTCCTGCAGGCTCTCCGACGGAGGCTCCCCTTTGGCCGGGTCCCAGGCGAACACTTTGACGCCGGCGGGCATATTGGTTCCGGCATGGCGGCTCAGCACCTGCATGGTATGGCCGCCCGCCGCGAAGGTTTTCAGCAGCCTCCGCCCGATGAATCCCGATGCGCCGGAAACGGTGATTTTCACGTGACG
>CAZFOP010000411.1:0-3645 GCA_964520085.1 uncultured Solibacteraceae bacterium
TCTGCCCGACTTCGAGGGCGAACTTGTCACTTTTTAACTCTTTACGGGTGATTCGTGCCACGAAAACCTCAGCTTGGTGGAAACCCATATGGTATCACGCGCGAGGCGGCGAAGCGGTTTGCGAATAAAAGGTCTTTAGTTAATACTACCCACCCCCATCCTGGGGGTACTATTACCAAGAGGCCGCCGTTGCCAGGCCCCGGCCTGTTCAGGTTGGGGAATCCGTAACCCACATCCACGACCCGGAGGAACAGGAATGCACACCGCAAAACTTCTTTTGCCGCTCATGCTCTCGGCGCTGCTGCTGTCCGCGCGAAATGACCGGGGCGCGGTATCGGGCAAAGTCGCCAACCCGGAGGGGACCGTGCGTATCGTTGCCACCAGCCTGCAGACGCGCGAGAAATTCTCCGCAATGGCCGATGGCACCGGCGCATTCACACTATCGTCGCTGCCGGCTGGCTCATACGGTGTACTCATCAGCAACGGAACAGGCACCGCAATCGCCCGCCGCCAATTGGAGGTGCGGGCGGGCGAGACAGTCCGGCTGAACGCAAAACTCGAAGCCGTCCACCCTCCGAGCATTGACGGCAGGCGCACACGCGTCCATCCAGTTGCGGCCGCCCCGGCAGCCGACTTGCCGCCTGTTCTCCAGCAGTTCGGAGAGAGCTCACGGTACTTGAACGGGGTGGTCCTGGTGGACGACAACCACGGCTGGGCCGTAGGCGATCCGCGCTGGGATCAAGCTGCGCACACGACCAAGGGCACGATCATCAACACTACCGATGGCGGCGTCACCTGGAGCAACCAAGACCCGGGCGTCACGGTCGCCTTAAGCGGCCTCTTCTTCCTGAACGCAAGCCAGGGCTGGGCGGTGGGAGACAACGGCACCATCGTGCGTACCACCGATGGCGGCGCACATTGGACCCAGGAGCCCGTTGACACCGGCGATTCCTTCGTTAGCGTTTTTTTCACCGACGCCCAGAACGGTTGGGCAGCCAGCTACACGCCAATCCAGTATTGGGACTTCCTCGGCGACTTCGTCGACTGGCAAGCAAGCATTTGGCACTCGACCGACGGCGGACAGACCTGGTCGCACCAAACGGTTCCGGCCTCCGCCATGCTACTGAAGCGCGTGTTTTTCGTCAACGCCACCACTGGTTTCGCCGCTGGCACAAAACGGACCGGCTACGACGGTTATGGCAATCCGACGGCCGTCGGCGGCATCTACGGCACCACTAATGGCGGCCAGACATGGAACGAGATCTTCACGACCAGCCAGGGGCTCACCTTCACGTCGCTCTGTTTCACCGACGCCAACAACGGCTGGGCCTCCGGCTTTGCGCTGTCCTCCTACCCAGTAGTCCCATGTACGTTCCACACCTCCGACGGCGGAAGGACCTGGCAGACGCAGAACCTAAATGCGGAGGAAGCGTCTGATGTCCAGGTGCGCGACCTGCGCATGCTAGACACCAATCGTGGCTACGCCGTCGGCACCTCCTACCTAGGCGATGGAACCGCCGTGTGGCGCACGCTCGATGGCGGCGCCACTTGGACCGGCGTGGCAATGGCGGATAGCGTCGGTGACTACGGCTATTGGGGCATGGCCCTGACGGCAGACCGGGTCCTGATTGTGGGTGATCGCGACACCTCCGCAAGTTCCTCAGAGCCCTGGAATGCCTGTGCCGCCGAGCCGGGAGATTGTTCGGAGCTTTTCACGCAGGCCAACATCTCGCCGGACTACAAGTTCGAGGACGTCTTCTTCACCGATCGCCAACACGGCTGGGCTGCGGGAACGCGCACCTTCAGTACCAACATGTGGGGCCAGGAGATCTTTCACACGGCCGACGGTGGGAATACGTGGCAAACGCAGTATGAAGACGCTCCTCTCGACGACATTTTCAGCTACCACCATCTCGAGAGCGTATATTTCACCGACGCACTCCACGGATGGGCCGTGGGCACGAGCAGGCTTGGCAGCGATTACTACACGGAGCACAACGCGATCCTTCACACCGCCGATGGCGGCGCCACCTGGAGTGAACAGGGACAGGAGCTGTACCACCCGTGGGGCCTGGAGTTCGCCGCCGTGCAGTTCCTGGACCAGCAGAACGGCTGGGCCCTGGCCAGGTTGAATTTCCCGAGTGAGGACGTCTTTCTGGCTCATACCATTAACGGTGGCAGCAACTGGAGCTGGGTGGACACGGGAATCGCAGGGGACGTCCTCCTTGCCAAGGGTGGAATGCGCTTTGTCGACGCTCAGCACGGTTGCTTCGCTGGCTCGGATGTGGCCGGCTGCACCAGGGATGGAGGCGCAACCTGGACCCAGGCAACGGTCACTTGCGGCGGCAATTCTTGCGACCCTAACGCCCACGCCGTCGCTTTTGCCGACTCCCTCCATGGCTGGATTGGTGGCGGCGTGACTATGGGCGGCCCTGGTGACGGCGCCCTTTACACCACCACCGATGGGGGCGCCAATTGGTCCGTGAACACTCCGCCAGCCATGAGCAATTGGGTGCTCGAGGCCATACAGTTCCTGACCCCTTCCACCGGCTGGCTCAGCGGCGACGGCGGTCTGCTGTTTCAAACCACCGACGCCGGCGCTGACTGGCAACCCGTGGGCACCGGCACCGGCTACGATCTTCTGGGCCTCAACTTCACCGACGCGACCCATGGCTGGATCGTCGGCGATTTCGGCACCATCTTGAGTTACGCTGGCGACCGCAACCCCGCCGGCGAGCCCGCCCTCTTCGCCGCCGCTAACGCGGCCAGCTATACGACTCAGACAGCCCCGGCCGCCTGGATCTCCCTCTTTGGAGCTAATCTGTCGGCTACCACGCGGTCCTGGGTGTTGAGCGACTTCGTCAATGGCAAGTTGCCCACAAAACTCGATGGCGTATCGGTCCTGGTGAATGGCAGTCCGGCGTACCTTTCCTACATCAGCCCGGGGCAGATCAACGCGATGTTCCCCGACGACGGTTCGACCGGACAGGTCTCGGTTCAAGTCGCCAACGCGCAAGGCTCCAGCGGCACGCTGCCGGTCAACAAGGCGATCTATTCGCCCGCCCTGTTCCGGCTCTCGGTCGAACAGGGCAACTACGTCATTGCCCAGACCATCGATGGCGACCTAGTCGGCAATTACATGGTTGGGTCGGACCTGGGAACTCCCGGCCAGGTACGCACGGCCAACCCCGGCGAAATTGTCACGCTATATGGCACGGGCTTCGGGCCAACCAGCCCGGAGACCCCGTCCGATACGCTGGTCGGCGTTCCCGCAAAGCTAGCCGCTGCGGTGACCTTCACAATTGGAGGATCCCCGGCGGTAGTCGAATGGGCCGGCATCATCGGTTCCGGTTTGTATCAGTTCAATATCCAGATACCGCCCAGCGCGCCCAGCGGGGACCTGGTGATCGCGGCCGAAATCGGCGGCTACCGTAGCCAAGGCGACTCCGTCATCTCTGTCGGTCAGGATTGACGGCCGTCAAGCCGCTCGACGCGGCAAACGACGACAAAAACGGCAAGCTGAAGCATGCCCCACCAAGATCGTTCCGCTACACTCAAAAGGTAGCGGTCCGACTTTTTGCCGGGCTGCACGCGTCTACACACCAGGAGCCAAGGCTTGATCTTTCGGGCGGTCGAGGATGGCGA
>CAZFOP010000412.1:0-3639 GCA_964520085.1 uncultured Solibacteraceae bacterium
ACGACAGGCCGGGGATCAGGATCATGGGACGGCCGTGGCCGGTCACCTTGACCTGGAACGGTTCCTGCGCCATCGAGGCGGTGGCAAGTACTAGAGAAAGCATCAGTAGTTTCATGATGCGATTGTGGCGCCCGCCGCAACGGATATCGACGGAATTGTGATGAACGGCCGCCGGCCGGTGACAAAAGGCGTTTGCTGGTTGGCATCCGGATGACGCCGCGCTCGGATGCCATGCTGCCTCCGGTGAATCGCTCCGGCCACGATCGAGGCGCGGCGGGATTGGCAAACGCCGGGCGGTTGTGTGGGCGCCTGTGCGTGGTAGCGCTGACTGAGTCAAAATGCGTACCGCTCCCAGGAGAGCACCGCCCGCAGGGACTTCGGCATCGCGGTGCGCCGTCTTGATTTGCTACAGACCGTGAATATCGCCGGCGTTTTGGGGCGCCTTTCGGGTTGGATGCCGGGTTGCACGGCAGCCTGCTATATGCATTTAACTGCTATTGCCCGGGCGGCGCTCCGAGTGGCCGCCGCACTGCTGATTGGGTCGATTGTTTTCGGCCAAAGCGCATCCTCGCCTTCGCAGAAGGCGCCAGCCGGTGGCCAGAGCTCGCCGGGATTCGATGGCCAGTGGGTTACCAAGATGAGTTGCCCTGCAAAAGGGAACACCGAGGGCTATACCTGGCAGTTTCCGAGCACCATCGAGAACAGCAACTTCCACGGAGAGCACGGGACAGCGGGGGAGCCCGGCTACCTGCTGATCGAAGGCAAGATCGCGAAGGACGGCAGCGCCAAATTGTCTGCCAACGGCATAGTCGCCTCCAGGAACTACGCTCGTGGAATCCTCGCCCACAAGGGCGCGGATTATAGTTACGACATCAAGGCCAAGTTCCAGGAAACGGAAGGCACGGGAACCCGCGATGCGGGCCTCGGCATCGTCGACCGCCCCTGCACGTTTGACTTCACGAAGCAGTAGGCCGCGAACCCGTGTCAGCGGCAACACTGTTCACGTAAGCGCGTGGCGCAGGCTGCCCAGCCTGCAGAGCCGAGAGTCATCTCGGCTTTCTTTTCCGGAGTTCTCCTCCGGCCGCCGCTGAACTGAACAGTATTGGGGTGAACGGGTTGCCGCTGGAGTGGTGTATCATCTCTCTGAATTGACGGCCAGAGCGTCGCGGGGAACCGCCTTCCCATGCACCCAAACCGTGGTGATGCTGTCGTAGGCGTCCACACTCTCCAGCGGCGATTTCTTCATCAGCACGAGATTGGCAATCTTCCCCGGCTCGATGCTTCCAAGCTGCGTTTCCAACTTGAACTCGCGTGCATTGCTGATTGTGGCGGCCCTGAAAATCTGTGGGAGAGACATGCCTGCCTTTTGCAGTTGCTTCATTTCCAGGTATCCATTCAGACCAGGCAGATTCCCGTAAGTCGGGCTGGACGGCGTGTCTGTGCCAAAGACGAAGTTGGCGTCCCTGCTGGCCAGGTACGCAACCACCTGTTGCACGCGCCGCAGCGGGCCTTGCTCGTATTCTTTCAGTATCGCCGCGTCGGGCGCACCCTCTTCATTCAATTCCTTTCCGAACCACTTGCCTTCCGGCGACTGGAACCACCCAAGCATTTCCTTTGGCGTGACTTTCGCGACGGCGTCCATCTTCAAATACGCGGGATCGAAGTACGCCGCTTCGCCGTACAGTACCTGTATCGTCGGCTGATAGCCGATTCTCTTTTCAACAATCTGATCGAGTAGCCGCTGGATCTCGCCGGGTAATTCAGACCTCTTATCGAGATCTCCCCAGTGCCACATTCCGTGGGCGATAACGTCCACATCTCCCTCAACGGCGAACTTTTGTGCTGCAAACCCATTGGCGTGGATCATCAGCACGAGACCGTTCCGGGTCGCCGCCTTGCGAATATCGGCCAAAACATCCGGGCCCATCACTGGCAGATTCTTGTCGTTGGCAAAGCCCCGTTCGAAATACGTTTTCACGCAAATTCCACCCGAGCTCTTGACTCGCGCGACGTCAGCGGCAGCCGTGTGATCCTCGGGCTTGTATTCCGCTGGAATGCGGTCCGCCTGTTTCGCGTCGTAGATGAAATTCGGAAAAGGTTTGAATCGTACCGCCGGCGGCGCGAACGACATTGGGTATCCATTGGCAAAAGGAAGCGATCCGCCACAGTCGTACAAATCAGGATGCAGCGGAGCTTGTCTGAAGTCTTCCAGCACTTGCGGGCTAACCACGGCCAGATCCACCAGCGTCGTATAGCCAAAGTAAAGGTAGGAGCGCGGGAGTTGCTGGAAGTACTCCTGGAGCATTTTCTGCTTGCCTTCACTCTGATCAAACGACATGCCCGGAACAGAGGCCAGGTGGACGTGCGAGTCGATCAACCCTGGAATCAAATACTGTCCGTTTCCGGAGACGACGGTCGCTCCAGCGGGCTTCTTCGCCTTCTTACTTCGCTCGACCCGTGCGATGCGGCCGTTTTCGATCAGCACGCTGCCTTTCGCGACGTGATCGAGGCTCTCGGGAGAGACGATGACGACATCGGTGA
Organism: uncultured Solibacteraceae bacterium; assembly: GCA_964520085.1. GTDB lineage: Bacteria > Acidobacteriota > Terriglobia > Bryobacterales > Bryobacteraceae > Bog-375. Next base: position 2,542 of record CAZFOP010000412.1, read on the forward strand.
TCCAAACCCGGTTCGCGTTCCGATTCGGTCCGGAACCGGCAAACGCCAGGACAGAGAACAGCGACGCTAACACAACCGTAGATGTCTTCATGGTTTGTCCAAGTTGAACGAGTTGTCCCAAAGAAATACGGACAGCGCGGCGGGAAGTTCCCTGGGATTGGAAAGCCGGTCACGGGAAAGCCCCTGGCGCGTCGACTGGAGGATCGTAGCTGCTGACGCGGCAGTGTGGACTGGTCTTCCCCAATTCCCCGATTGTCCACATTCCGGGAGCTTCCGCCAGGGTGGGGATTGCGAGCCGGCTTTTTCTCGCCGGCGACTTCCGCCAGCGAATCTTGTTAGACTCCGAATCAGAGAGGTGATCGGGCTATGCGTGGGCTTGTGATCGTGCTTCTCGCCGCCGTGACGGCATTCGCGGCTGACGACCCCTGGACGAAGGTCCGGGACTTGAAAAGCGGAACCGAACTGCGGATCTTCAAGAGGGGTGGCCTCCATCCGATCATTGCCAAAATGGAAGAGGCCAATCCGGACGCGCTGATCATTATCGTCAAGAACGAAGAGTTGGCGATTTCCAGAGACCAGATTGACCGCATCGACTTCCGGCCCGTGAAGGCGAGCCGGGTCACCAGGGAAACCATCGAAAGCGCCGAAGGCCCGGACGCGAAAGCCGCCGCCGAGGCGACCAACAACGTGCCTGGCGAGCCGGTCAGCACCACCACCAGCTACGTGATCGGCGGGCAGCCGGATTATCAAACCATCTATCGCCGCCCGCCACCGCCGGCGAAGAAATAGGGGCGGGCGGGGCGGCTTTCAGCACAGGTCGCGAAATAATCGGCTCGATCAGAGACAACCGCTCCGTGTCGGTCGCGGCCCTGCAAGCCATCGGAGCCGCGACCGCTAGGGAGCGGTTCTTCAATAAGATCGAATCCGCCGGTCGTAGACCTATTCCTTACTTGGCCGGGCTCTTCTCCAGCGCCAGCTCGACGACTTGTTCCATCGAATTGACGTAATGGATCGTCATATCGGCGATGTGCTCGGTTTTCAGGTCTTCGCGGACGTTGACTTCGTTTTCCGCCGGCATGATGACTTCGCGGACGCCGC
>CAZFOP010000413.1:0-3633 GCA_964520085.1 uncultured Solibacteraceae bacterium
ACCTTGACGTCGAGCACCAGCGCATCCACGCCCTCCGCCAGTTTCTTCGACATGATCGAAGAGGCAATCAGCGGAATCGATTCCACCGTGCCGGTGACGTCGCGCAGCGCGTAGAGCTTGCGGTCGGCCGGCGCGAACTGGTCGGTCTGCCCGATGAAACACAGGCCCAGCTCGGCGAGCTGGCGTTGAAATTCGCCGCTCGAGAGGTCGGTGCGGAAGCCGGGAATCGATTCCAGCTTGTCCAGCGTGCCGCCGGTGTGGCCCAGCGCGCGCCCGGACATCATCGGCACCACCACACCCGCGGCGGCGGCCAGAGGCGCCACCACCAGGCTGGTCTTGTCGCCAACGCCGCCGGTCGAATGCTTGTCCACTTTGACGCCGGGAATGGCGGAAAGGTCCGCCGTTTCGCCGGATCGCAACATGCACTCGGTCAGGCGGCTGACCTCGCGGTCGGTCATGCCCGAATAGAACACGGCCATGAGAAACGCGGACATCTGGTAGTCCGGTATCTCGCCGGAGGTGTAGCCATCCACCAGAAATTCAATTTCCTCGGGAGCCAGTTCGGCCCCGTCGCGCTTGCGCTGGATCAAGTCAACTGTACGCATTATGAGACACTTAGGCTAGCATCACGGAGCCATCAAAGTAAAGTCGGCTGCCGGGGTGGGGCGAGCTTTCGCTTGCCAACGCCCGCTGGCGGGCGCGCTCTTTTGGGCCTTCACTCGAATCGTCGTAGACTCGTTTAGATACCCATGCACCTCCACGCGATTGATTGGATCATTGCGCTGGCTTCGGTCGCCGTTTGTTTCGCGCCCGCGCTGTTTGTCAGCAAGCGCTCCGGCAGGAGCACGGCGGAATTCTTCGCCTCCGGCCGCTCCGTTCCCTGGTGGCTGGCCGGCCTTTCCATGGTGGCCACCACCTTCTCGAGCGACACCCCCAACCTGGTGGCCAACTTCGTGCGCACCCAGGGAGTGGCCGGCAATTGGCAATGGTGGGCCTTCACCCTCACTGGCGTGGCCACGGTTTTCTTTTACGCGCGACTGTGGCGCCGTTCCGGCGTGCTTACCGACCTGGAATTCTACGAGCTTCGCTACTCCGGCAAGGCCGCCAGCGCCGTGCGCGGCTTCCGTGCCCTCTATCTCGGCCTGTTTTTCAACTGCATCATCATGGCCACGGTGAACCTGGCCGCCTGTAAGATCGCCGCCGTGCTGTTTGGTTTCAGTCGCTGGGAGACGCTCCTCGCCGTCGGCATGCTGAACGTCGTCTTCGCCGCCCATTCCGGCCTCTGGGGAGTGCTGGTGATCGACATGATCCAGTTCTTCATCAAGATGGCCGCGGTGATTGCCGCCGCTTATTTCGCGGTGACTCTGCCGCAGGTGGGCGGCATGTCGGGCCTGGTCGACAAGCTCTCGCACGTGCACGGGCCGGGCGGTTTGCACTACCTCAATATGCTGCCCGATTTCACCAGCAACTGGGACTTGGCAGTGGCGGTCTTCATCATGCCCATCGCCGTGCAATGGTGGGCCGTCTGGTATCCGGGCGCGGAACCCGGCGGCGGCAGCTACATCGCGCAGCGCATGCTGGCCTCGAAAACGGAAAAGGACGCGCTGGCCGGGACTCTTTTTTTCAACGTCGCGCATTACGTTCTGCTCCCCTGGCCGTGGATTCTGGTCGGCCTTGCCTCGCTCGTCGTCTACCCGCAACTGGCCGATATCCAGCGCGCCTTCCCACATCTCGATCCATCGCTCGTCGGCCATGACATCGCGTTCCCTGTGATGCTGCGATTCCTCCCCGCGGGTTGGCTCGGCCTGATGCTGGGCGGTCTGATCGCCGCCAATTCCTCGACCATTCTGACTCACTTGAATTGGGGCGCATCCTACCTGGTTCACGATTTCTATCGCCGCTTCCTGAATCGCGGCGCGAGCGAACATCACTATGTGAGCGCCGGCCGCGCCGCGACTATTCTCTTGTTCGTGCTTTCGTCGGGGATGGTTTTCCTGCTCGGCACCGCCAAGGACGCGTTCAGCCTCATCCTGCAAGTCGGCGCAGGCACCGGCCTGTTATATCTGCTGCGATGGTATTGGTGGCGAGTGACGGCGTGGTGCGAAATCGTCGCCATGGCAAGTTCGTTCGGTATCTCGATCCTATTCCTGATATTGGTCAAATCCGGCGTGTCACTCGGCACCACGCGCCAGTTACTGCTCACCGTCGCCTTCACCACGGTCTGCTGGCTGCTCACCGCGTACCTCGGTCCGCACACCGATCAAGAGACGCTGATTAGTTTCTATCGCAAAGTGCACCCGCCCGGCCCCGGCTGGAGGGCCGTCCGCGCACTGGCCGGCGTTGGTCCCGAGCAGGCCGCCGCCGACGCCGCCCACGTCCCCCTAGCCCTAGCTGGCTGGTTTCTAGGCTGCACTCTAATCTGGTCCGCCCTCTTCACCGTCGGCAACTTCTTATATGGCAGAACGGGCTATGCGGTGTTGCTACTCGTAATATGCCTAGTTAGCGGAAGCGCGCTAATTCGGGTGGTGCAGAGGATCTGGAGGTAGCGTGTGAGTGACCACGATGAGACGATTTCCGGTGAGATGACGAAAGGCCAGAGGCTATTGACCAGGTTCTCCCCCTGGTTCGTCAGCCTTCTGTTCGTGGGCTTCTTATCCTGGTCGTTCTTTTGTTCCGACTTGAGCCCGCTTGGCACGTCGCCAGCCACGGGTCTGCGAATCGCTGGAGTCGCGTTTATCTGCGTAGCCGTTTCCATCATCTTTGTATACCTGTCTAGGGATGCCAACCAGGAAATCGTGGAATTCACCTGCGACGAAACCTCGTTCCGTTTTCGAAAACTGGGGAATGCGCGCACAGAGACGCGAACCCTTTCCGAGATAGTAACGGTTTGTGAGCGATGCGATAAGTCTGGGACCCCTCGCGCGTGCCGGTTGCTCTTCCGGGACGGCGCCGAAGCCCTCCTATGGTACGGCGTGCTGCCAAATTCCGTGGCCTTGGCGGAGCGATTACGATCTCATGTGCCGCGTGGGCGATAGGTCGGCACGCTATAATCATTGACAGATGACCACCGGGACGTTCACCGCTGTTTTGCGCAAGGAAGAGAACCTCTGGGTCGCGGAATGCCCGGAGGCCGGCACCGTCAGCCAAGGTTCGTCAGCGGAAGAAGCGATGGCAAACCTGAAGGAAGCCACGGAATTGTATCTGGAGGAGTTTCCGATTACAGGCGGTGGCCATCCGCTGATGACAAAGTTCGAGGTACGGGCTGCCTAACCTCAGGTTTTGCGGGGACCAAGAACGGCGCGACAAAGAGCGGCTCGACCGTCTCCTACTGGAGGGCCTCGATTCCCGCAAGCCGCTGCCAGCCACGTCAGCATTCTGGGCTGAACTCAAGCGCGACGCTCTTGCGAAGCTTGGCAAGAAGACCCGGAAGTGAAACCGTCTTTTGCGTTGCGTCCGAGTCCGCGCATTGCCTACCCTCCTGCGATTGCACCTACGATCAGCAATGGTTCGGCGCCGGTGGCGACTGATTCGGGGAGCGGGGCGTCCGGGGATTCGTGAGACAGATCTTCCGCGTTGGCGAAGAAGCGGACGAAGGGGCGGCGCTGGCCAGTGATTTGATCGCGGAGGGTCCCG
>CAZFOP010000414.1:0-3632 GCA_964520085.1 uncultured Solibacteraceae bacterium
ATATCGGCGATTACCAATCGATCCAGGAAAACCTCAGCACGTTTTCCGCGCACGTCTCGCACATTCGCGAAATGGCGGTCGACGTAACGCCGGGGACGCTGGTGCTGCTCGACGAGTTGGGCGCCGCCACCGATCCGGAAGAAGGCGGCGCGCTGGGCGTGGCGATTGTCGAACACTTCCGCGCGGCCGGCGCCTTCACGCTGGTTTCCACGCACCTCATGGCGCTCAAGATCTATGGCGCATCGACCGAAGGCGTGGTCAACGGCTCCATGGGTTTCGACGAAAACTCCTTCGAACCGACGTTCCATTTGCAACTTGGACTGCCCGGCAAGTCGGCGGGTTTGGAAATCGCCACCCGCCTCGGCATGCCGGAAGACATCATGAACCGGGCACGCATGGCACTCAGCGACCGCGAGCGCGACGTCACGCGATTCCTGAGCGAGCTGGACGCCCGCGTGCGCGAAAACCGGGTGCTGGAGCAAACCTTGCGGGAGAAACTCACCGCTCAGGAGCGCAGCGAGAAAGAGATCGCCCGCGAGTTGGAACGGCGCGAGACCGTCAAGCTGAAGGAACTCGAGCGCCGCAACGAGGAAGCGCTCGCCCGTTTTGAAGAGACCGCGCGGGAGACCATCGAAAAGATCGCGCAATCGGGAGACCACCGCAAAGCCACCCAGGACGCGCAGCGCCGCGTCTCCAAAGCCAAGCGCGAACTGCGCGAGGATTTCGAAACCACCGTCCTGGCGACCGAGGACGATTCCCGTCAGGATCGCATCCAACCGCTGCGCATTACAGAAGGCGCGCGCGTACGTTTGAAGAACGTGCGCGAACCGGCCCGCGTCACTCGTTTCTTGACCAACGACCGCATCGAGGTCGAAGCCGGTTTCCTCCGCATGCAAATCTCTCGCGACGATGTAATCGAGGTCCTCCCCGAGACCGGCGGCGCAACGGCCAGTAAGTTGCCACAAGGCGTGACTTACAAACCCGCTCCGCAGTTATCGCCCGCGTTCCAGGAAATCAACGTCATCGGCCGCCACGCCGAGGAAGCGCGCGATGCGGTGGACGAATTCCTCGACCGCGCCGTCATGGCCACCGCCTCCCGCGTCCGCATCGTCCACGGCCACGGCATGGGCATCCTGCGCAGGACCATTCAGGAGTTGCTCAGCGCTCATCCGCACGTGGCCAAATTTTACTCCGCTCCCCAACAGGAAGGCGGCGCCGGAGCCACCATCGTCGAACTGCGGGAATAACCTGGTGGCTCGCCCACATTGCCGGAGCCCTCAAGAAATTGCGATCCGTCTCCTCGGCAGGGCGGACTTCAAGAAGGCGTTGAATGCCTCAGCCAGGAGCTTCTTTCTGTCGTCCCAGAATGCTTCCGCCCTACTGACGCTCCAGTTGGCTTTTTGCAGGGGGATCGCCTGGCTCCTGAGGACGCCGGCGCTTATCCCGCCGAGATACGCGGCGGGATCCGCGGCGCTTATGCTCTTGTTCGTATCGCTTATGATGAACGCAATATTTGCCAGCGTATCAGCCCGCTGGCGCTGGTAGCCCTGCTGGAAGAGCGCCCTGGGAATAATGTGGTGCCGGTCAATCTGTCTGCGGGCCTGGATTGTTCGGCTCGTGAACAGGTCTTTCGCGCCGAGGTACTTGCAGGCAATGTAGGTGGCGAACAAGCCACTCTTATCGGCCATCAATCCGTCAAAATCCGCATCGGTGGCGCCCAGATACTTACGGCCCTGCTTCAGATTCTCTAACAGGGCCCTGATCGGATCCTCGGCTCTGCATGCGCGGAGGTCTTGCTCCAAGGCCGTCTCCGCCGACCGGCTGTATCGGTGATGCAGCGCGGCCAGTGCCACCCAGCCCGCGATCTCCCGGTCATCTCGTTGTTTCGGCGGGACCACGGCGCAGAGGGCAACCACCGGAACGAGGAGATTGCCGGACCAAAGGATGCTCATGTCGGCGACCCCTAGCTCCCCCGAGATCAGCCCCAGTGCTGCTTCGACTGATTCCTTCGTACTGTCCCAGGCCCGCCCGATCTTCTGAGCATCCAGTTCGTGCAACGGCGTTCTTTGGCGGCCGTCCGGGTGTGCCACGAAAGCACAGGCACGGAATAGATGGGTAGCAGACAGGCGGTCAAAACCGCGTTTCTGTAGCTCGCTCAGGAACGGGCTGACGCGCCTACGAATGAAGCCCGCATGTTGTGCCGCGACTTCGGCGCTCTGCAGATCCTCAGTCTTGAGGCGCACGCCGTAATAGTTAATTCGCTTGAAGCTCTCGACAGCGTCCTTGAAACTATAGCCGACCATTCTAATAATCGGGACCTCGTAGTCGAGAACCCTCCTCAGGCGCTCCAGCCGAGCCTCGATGCTTTTCCCCCTGCTGTCTTCAGGGATGTTCCTTCTGTACCTTCGATACCAATCATCATCCCAGGCATCCGAGACCCGGACCCAGCGAAAGTCCTTCCGGGTTGCGGCGTTTGCGCTGGCGAACAGCTCAGACTCGACATGAAAAACGACCTCGATTCCCTCGTCACCAGACATAGTCCTGACGAGCGTAGTCACACGTTGCTGGCTGTCCACCAGCCATCCGATGGTGGACATCATGGCACGGCGCGGGTCCTGGCGGCGAACCTCAACGCGGTCGTGGCTCTCCCAGACGAGGAGCAAGGAAATTGGGAACTGCCGGTACAGAGACTCAATTAGGCTCGGCGCCTTTCCTTTACGCCACACGTACTCCCGCTGAAACTCCGGCACGAGCAGCCTTCCGTCGCGGAAGTCCTTCACAAGCTCACGGACACTTACTTTCTCATGCTTGAGTTGAGTCTGCACTTCGGTGGGCCCTCCATCCATCTCGTCAACACCTCGCTTGGCGGTCCACTTCAGGGAGCCAGACCAGCCTATATCATAGGACCTTTCAAGATCGCCGTAACGCCCTTCTGTATCCCGTAGGTGTGTCCCGTGGCCGGCCACGAAGCGTCTGGTCGTTGCGTACCCCCACGCAGGCGAACCTGGTGGGGACGTCGGCACTGGACATGATCGTACCGGTGGCGTGACCAACTGGAGCTATTGCCTGGAGGCCATCCCGCCCCTACTCCGCTTCCCCGTCCGGCTCCGGCGGTTCCCACGCGTCCAGCAGGTCCGGATTCTTGGCGAAGCGTTTCAGGACACGGACGATGTCGCCGGATTTGAAACCGGCGTGGAGCAAACGGCGGTAGGCGGAGGCCATGTCCTTGTCTTCCTCGAACAGGCCTTCGCGCACGGCGGTGCGGTACTTGCGGCGGACCCAATCTTCAATTAGCGCGGTTTCATCGACGCCATCATACACGGCGCGCACGGTGGTTTCGGCCAGCTTGGGCGCCACGCGGCGGCGGCGCAGATCCTGCACCACGCGTGTACTGCCGTGTTTGTCGCCGGAGAGACGCGCGGCGGCGAACGATTCGGCGAAACGCCGGTCGTCCAGATAGCCGATGTCCTTCAAGCGCGCCACGGCGTTATCGGCTTCGCCCTCGCGCTGCGCGCGGCGGCGCAACTTCTCGCGCAGCTCTCCGCTGGAATACGCTCTGCCGGCCAGTAGCCGCAGTGCGTAAGTCCACAATCGTTCGGCGTCCAGGCGCCGGTCCGGTTTTTCCGCCATGA
>CAZFOP010000415.1:0-3626 GCA_964520085.1 uncultured Solibacteraceae bacterium
CAGTTATAACATTTTGAGAGTCGACATGACGACCTTCGCAATATCAAGCCAGGTTACCCTTCCGCCGCAGGCGACGGTCTTTGCTGTCCGGCCATCGCCGACAGGCGTCGGAAACGAAGTCTGGACGGCTCACGCCGGAACAGTCAACGAAATCTCGATTTGCGACCTGGACAGTCAAAGCGTGCAGGCGACTATCCCGACCTCGACGCTGAATCCGAACAACACGGTGCCCGTGGGCATCGGATTCACCAACAGCGGCGGCATCGCTCTCTACGCGGTCAGCTATTACACGAAGGACTCGGCGGGTAACCTCGGCGCGCTGCTGGCCTTCGACACCGTCACGCAAACGCTCACTTCCACGCTGTTATTAAAGTATGCCCCCACGGCGTTGGTGATGGCGCCGGATGGACTTACCGCGTATCTTCTGAGCAGCTCGGGAATGATCACTTACTACGACGTCCTCAGCGGCACGGCCGACCTGTCCGCTTCGACCTATACGCCGGGGATCGGCGGTGGTTATCCGGGCCTCGGCGCACAGGTGTTCATCCACCCGGATGGTACCCGGCTCTTCTGGAACGTAGGCTACATGCTGACAGTCTTCGACCTCACCACGCGCACCATCGCCAATCAGTTCAACTCCGACTTGCCCTCGACCTCCGCATCGTCGATTAAAATGTCTCAGGATGGCTCGACGATCTGGTTCGCCAACGGGCTAGGTAGCGTCGTCATCCTCGATACGCGATACGGGAGCATACTGGCGAAATACCAGGCATCGCCCGAATCGGCCGTCTATCCGGGCCCCTCCCACTGATTCACGAGACGCGGTTCAGTGCGCGGCACAGGCGCGGCGAGCCGATTTCCGCGCGGTCTGCTATGGTGATTTCTGGAATTGTCGATCGCCTCAAGGAGTGAAGGCGGACCGTGAAGATACTGATACTCGTCGCTGCGATAGTCACTGTGGCGTTTTTGATCCTGACATTGTTTGCGGTGCGGCCTCGGAAGGGACAGCAGCACATCGTCTACAAGTTAGAAGGACCGGTGGGACGCGGCGTGGTATACACGATTGACGGCAAGGACCAGCGCCCGGTTCTCCTCCCGTTGAACTTTAGTTTCTGGAAACCGAGGGGAACTTCGGTGGAACTCACGGCACGGTTCCAGGACAATTTCGACAAGGGATCGTTCGAGGCGAGGGTTTACCTGGATGGGCAGTTCGTCGAAAGCGCCCGAGGCTCGGAGAGCGAACCGGCAACGGTCCGGGTCACGATCCCGTAGGGCCGCGTTTCGTATCGGTCGTGGCCACCACCCGGTTGCGTTCGGGACCGCCAGCCGCGTGAGGGCTATACTTAAAGAATACCCGTCATCCCCGTGCAAGACTACATCCGGATTCGCGGCGCGCGAACCCATAATCTGAAGAACATCTCGGTTTCGATTCCGCACAACCAATTGACTGTGGTGACTGGGGTGTCGGGGTCGGGGAAATCCTCGCTGGCGTTCGACACGATCTACGCGGAGGGCCAGCGGCGCTACGTGGAATCGATGTCGGCGTATGCGCGGCAGTTCCTGGAGCGGATGGAAAAGCCGGCGGTGGACGACATCGACGGCATCGCGCCGGCGGTGGCTATCCGGCAGAAAAACTCGAGCCGCAACCCACGTTCCACCGTCGCTACTTCCACCGAGTGCTACGATTTTCTGCGGCTGTTGTACGCGCGCGTGGGGCAAACGTTTTGCCCGGCGTGTGGGACGGTGGTGCGGAAGGATACCGTCGATGAAGTGGCCGCGCGCCTGCTCGCGCTGCCGGAGGGCTCGCGCTGGTACGCGTTGTTCTCTTGCGGCGATCACGCGGGCGCGGCTTCGCTGCGCGACCACCTGTTCGAGTTGCGCAAGAAGGGCTTCACGCGGCTGTTTCAGGCGGGGCGAGTTTTCGAGTTTTCGACGCCGGAATCGCTGCTCGATATCGATTTTAGCCAGCCGGTTTTCGTGCTGGTGGACCGCATCGCGATCGGCCCTGGGCTGCACCAGCGGCTGGTGGACACGGTCGAAATCTGCTATCGCGAAGCCGGCGAAGTAGTTTTCGAAAGCGCCGCCGCGCCGGCGCGGACGATCCGCTTCAACGAGAAGTTCGAGTGCAAGACGTGCGGCACGGAGTTCGCGACGCCGGAGCCGATTCTGTTCAGCTTCAACTCGCCGGCCGGCGCCTGTCCGCGCTGCCAGGGCTTCGGCAACACCATCGATTTCGACCTGGACCGCGTAATTCCCAATAAATCGCTGTCGCTCGACGACGGCGCGGTCGATCCATGGACCAAGCCGAAGTTCCGCTCTTGGCTGGGGAATTTTCGCAAGTCTGCACGCGGGAAGGTGCGCTTCCGCGCGGCCTTCGCCGACCTGACGGAGGAAGAGCGCGAACTGGTACACGATTTCATCCGGCGCTTTTTCGCGCACCTGGAAACCAAGAAATACAAGCTGCACGTGCGCGTCTTTCTCAGCCGGTACCGCGGTTACGCGCTGTGCCCGGAGTGCAAGGGCGCGCGGCTGCGCAAGGAAGCGCTGTACGTGCGCGTGGGCGGTCGCAATCTGGCCGAAGTGGTGCGGCTCAATATCGCCGAAGCTGCGCAGTTTTTCGATGCGCTGCCGCTCAAGCCGGAAGAGACCGCCATCGCCGAGAAGATCCTGGTCGAGATTCGTCAGCGGTTGAAGTTCTTGAACGATGTGGGGCTTGAATACCTGACGTTGGACCGGCTCAGTTCGACGCTCTCGGGCGGCGAAGCGCAGCGCATTCAACTCGCCACGTGTCTCGGCTCGCGCCTGGTGGGCGCGTGCTACGTGCTCGACGAACCATCGATAGGATTGCACAGCCGCGACACGGGGCGGCTGATTCGCATCCTCGAGGAATTGCGCGAACTAGGCAACACCATCGTGGTAGTGGAGCACGATCCGGAAGTGATGCGCGCCGCCGATCATCTGTTGGATCTGGGTCCGGGTGCGGGCGAGCATGGCGGTAAAGTCGTTTACGAGGGCACGCTTAGGAATCTGCTCGCCGACGGCAGCAACTCCCTTACGGCGCGCTATCTGCGCGGAGACCTGCGCGTGGCGCCGCCGCGCGGGCAGCGGGCGGTGGATCCGAAACGCATGCTGCGCATCGTCGGTGCGCGCCTGCATAACCTGAAGAACATCGACGTCGAGATTCCGCTCGGCATGATGGTGGCGATTACAGGCGTTTCCGGATCCGGCAAGTCCACTCTGGTTCACGATGTGCTGTTCCGCTCGATCGAGGCGCTGCACAAGGCGCGCGACGCGGGTGAAGAAGCGGAGATCGATGAGACAATCGAGTCCGACGAGGCGCCGCGGATGGCGTGCCGCAGACTGGTAGGCGCCGAACGCATCGTCAGCGCGGTCATGATCGATCAATCGCCGATCGGCCGCACGCCGCGCTCGAATCCGGTCACTTACATCAAGGCGTTCGACCTGATTCGCGCACTGTTCGCCAACACGCGCGACGCGCAGAAGCAGGGCTACACGCCGGGGCATTTCTCTTTTAACATTCCCGGCGGGCGCTGCGAAACGTGCCAGGGCGATGGCACGGTTACGGTGGAGATGCAGTTCCTGTCCGATGTGGAGCTGATCTGCGA
>CAZFOP010000416.1:0-3624 GCA_964520085.1 uncultured Solibacteraceae bacterium
AGGCCATGGGCACCGTGCCGATCAGGATCAGCATGATCAGCCCCATGCCCTTCTGGCCGTCGTTGGATCCGTGCGCAAAGCTGACACCGGTGCAGGTTAACACCAGCAGGCCGCGGATCCACCACGGCGGCGGCTCGGTGCCTTCCGGCGCCTCATACAGCTTCTTGTTCTGAAATGCCACCTTCGAAATCATCAGCAACAGAGCCGCGCAAACGAAACCCACCAGCGGCGAGATGAGCAGCGTCTTGCCCACGTTGAGGGCTTGGCCCCAATCCACTCCGCTGGTGCCGTTGCGAGCCGACAGCAACTGGTTGGCGATGCCCACGCCAATGATGGAGCCAACCATCGTGTGGGAACTCGACGATGGCAGCCCGAAATACCAGGTGCCCAGGTTCCAGATGATGGCCGCTGTCAGCAGCGCGAACACCATGCCGAAGCCCGCGCCTTTGCCCACCTGCAGAATCAGCTCGACGGGCAGCAAGCTGATGATGCCGAACGCCACCGCGCCCGACGAAGTCAGAACGCCCACGAAGTTCCACACGCCGGACCAGACCACCGCCACGTGCGGCTCCAGCGAATGTGTGTAGATAACCGTGGCCACCGCATTGGCCGTGTCGTGAAAACCGTTGACGAACTCGAACCCCAGCGCGACCGAAAGTGCCAAACCGAGCAGCACAAAAGGATAAATCGAGCTGGGATGGACGTTGCCCAGATCGCCGATCAATTGCGATGCGGCATAGACACACCCGACGATCAAAGCCAGGCCGAAAACCAGCATCCCGATTTTGCCGGGCTTGCGGGACAGTTTGGAGTCAAGAGTAGTCGCAGTGGCAGCGCTCATGTTTCCCCTCGATCGGCCAGCTTACAATGCGGATCGTTACACTTTCGTGAATTCGGCTGCGGGAAACGGGGATTTGCTTTGGGATCGGTCTTTCTGTTCCCGCGCCAGTTTCAGATGCGCCCGGATCTTGGTGCAGTCCTCGGTGACCCGCTCCAGCGTGATCAGCCGATTCATGTGCGGCAGCGCAATCACCCGCTCAAAGAGCTTCCCCAAAGCCTGTTCGTTCCGATTGCGGAAATCCGACAGCGTGTGACGGTTGATGACGCGCAGCCCGGACAGCCACTGCAAACCGGGTTCGTAACTCATCTGCCGGGAAATCTCGCGTGCCGAGTGAATGCCTGCGTGATCGCATGGATTCAGACGCTGATCAGCAAGCGCGGGTGAATCGCCCCGCCCAGCCCCGCCTTCCGTCGCCCGCACGTCCTCGACGAAACTCCAGATGTTGCGCGCCGGATGACCTACCGCCTCGGCCCTATCCCAATTTCACTTCGACGGTCACTTCCGTGCGGCCCGCCGGCGGCGGCGGAACTACGGCACCCTCGACCGGTTTTCCATCCACCGTCAAGGTTACGCCGTTGCCCTTGCCTGTGCGCCGCACCTTAATCCGGTATGTGATACCGCGGAATTTCCGAACGGCGTCGAAGCCTTGCCAGCGTTCGGGAACCACCGGCGCGATGCGGAGCCCGTCATATTCCGGCCGAATCCCGAGCACCCATTGCGTGATGGCATAGTAGTTCCACGCCGCCGTGCCGGTCAGCCATGAGTTCTTGGCTTCTCCATGCGTGGGAGCGTCGCGGCCGGCAATCATTTGCGCGTACACGTACGGTTCGCAGCGGTGTACGTCGCTGATTCGCTCGCGTACCGACGGGTTAATGCGCGAATAGTAATCGAATGCATTGTCGCCGTCGCCGGCCATCGCTTCCGCGATGATCACCCACGGATTGTTGTGACAGAAGATTCCGGCGTTCTCCTTATATCCCGGAGGATAAGAAGATATCTCGCCGAGGTTGATGTAATAACGGGAATAAGCCGGCTGCTGCAGCATGATGCCATGCGGCGTGGCCAGATGTTTCCTCACCGAATCGAGCGCCTGCCTCGCCCGGCCGTCATTCAGACCAATTCCGGCGAGCACGCAGAAACCCTGCGTCTCGATGAAGATCTTGCCTTCGGCGTTTTCCTTCGAGCCTATCTTCTCGCCCGAGTCGTCGTACGCACGAACGAACCATTCGCCATCCCAGCCATGTTCGCGCACAGTCTCTTCCATGCGCGCGCCTTCCGCCAGATACTTCTTCGCTTCTTCCTTCAACCCGCGCCGCCCGGCGATCGCGGCGATCTCCTTCGACGCCAGAACGAACAGGCCGGCGATGAAGACCGATTCGGCCACCTTGCCTTCTTTGTTCGTCGTGGTCTGGAAGGACTGTCCCGGCGTATCGGAGAAGCAGTTCAGATTCAGACAGTCGTTCCAATCCGCGCGGCCGATCAGAGGTAGCCCATGCGGCCCAAGCCGCTCGAGTGTGTAATGGAAGCTCCGCCGGAGATGTTCATACAGCGGTTGGGCGCTGCCCGGCTGGTTGTCGAATTCCACCGGTTCGTCCAGGATACTCCAGTCGTCTGTCTCTTTCAGATAGGCTGCGACACCGATAATCAGCCAGTGCGGATCGTCGTTGAAGTTACCGCCTATATCGTTGTTACCCTTCTTAGTCAGCGGCTGATACTGATGATACGCGCCGCCGGTGGGAAGCTGCGTCGCCGCCAGATCGAGTATGCGCTCCCTCGCGCGCTCCGGCACCATGTGCACGAAGCCCAGCAAGTCCTGGTTGGAATCGCGGAAGCCCAGGCCGCGGCCAATGCCCGACTCGTAGAACGATGCCGAACGCGACATGTTGAACGTGGCCATGCACTGGTACGCGTTCCACACGTTCACCATGCGGTCTGTGTGTATGTCCGGCGTGGTGGTCTGGTAAACGCTCAACAAGCCATCCCAGTAAGCGCGCAATTTATCGAATGCGGCATCCACGTTGGCTAGATCGCGGTAACGCGCGATCACCGGTCTTACCGTTTTCTTACTAACGGTCTGCGAATCCGGCGGATCGAACTTATCGTTCTTGGCGTTTTCGTGATAGCCCAAAACGAAGACGATCTGGTGTGTTTCGCCGGGTTGAAGCACCAGTTTCACATGGTGGCTGCCAATGGGCGACCAACCGTGCGCGTGTGAGTTGGAAGCCTTGCCCCGCTCCACTGCAACCGGTTTGTCCCAGCCCCTGCACCGCCCCAGGAAGGCCTCCCGCTGTGTGTCGAAGCCGGCCAACTTGTCGGAACACGCGAACCAGGCGAAATGGTCGCGCCGCTCGCGGTACTCGGTTTTGTGATAGATGACTCCGTCTTCTGTTTCCACCTGCCCAATGCTGAAGTTGCGCTGGAAGTTCGTACAATCGTCCTGCGCGTCCCAAAGGCAAAACTCGATCATCGAGAATGCCGAGATCGCGGCCGGCGTGAGCCGGTCGTTGCGCAGAGTCAGTTGCCAGATTTCGAGTGTTTCGTCAAGCGGAACGAAATAGCGCGTGCTGGCCGAGATGCCATGATACTTCGAGCCGATCGTAGTGTAGCCCATGCCGTGACGGCAGGTGTATTGTTCCAGATCGCGGCAGGTGGGCATCCAGGATGGCGACCAGTATTCCCCGCTCTCGTCGTCGCGCAGATAGATATAACGCCCGCCGTCGTCCAGTGGGACGTTGTTATACCGCCCGCGCGTGATGCGGCGCAGGCGCGCATCGCGATAGAAG
>CAZFOP010000417.1:0-3620 GCA_964520085.1 uncultured Solibacteraceae bacterium
CGATCCGCAGATCGTCTTCGACGCAGTGAAGGACGCCATGCTGATCGCCGCCCGGAAACACTATCGCACCAACGAAGACTACCTGGCGGAGATGGATCCGAAGACTGGCGCCATCCACCTGTTCGCGGTGAAGAAAGCGGTCGAGGTGGTGGAAGACCCGGTGCACGAAATGACGCTCGCGGAGGCGCGGCGCATCCAGCCGGATGCCGAAGCCGGCACGGAAATTCGCATCACGAAAAACACCGACCAACTGGGTAGGATCTCTGCGCAGACGGCCAAGCAAGTAATTCTGCAGAAGGTGCGCGAGGCCGAGCGCGAGACGGTCTACAACGAGTACTCGGGGCGCGCCGGCGAGCTGGTGAACTGCACGGTGAAGCGGGTGGAAGGCCCGGAGTATGTGCTCGATCTCGGCAAGACGGAAGCCAAGCTGGCCAAGAAGGAGCAATCGCGTCTGGAAAGCTACTCGGTGGGCGACCGCGTGCGGTGCGTGATCCGGCTGGTGGACAAGGCGAGCAAGGGGCCGGGCGTCTTGGTATCGCGGGCGGCGCCGGAACTGGTGATGCGCCTGTTCGAGCAGGAAGTGCCGGAAATCTACGATGGGACGGTGTCGATCAAGGGCTGTGCGCGCGAAGCGGGCGAGCGCACCAAGATCGCGGTGCAGAGCCGCGACCGCGACGTAGATAGCGTCGGTGCCTGCGTGGGCATGAAGGGGATGCGGGTGCAGGCGATCATCCGCGAGCTGCGCGGGGAGAAGATCGACATCATCGAGTACTCGGAAGACCCGGTGGTGTTCGCGACTCATGCGCTGAGTCCGGCGAAAGTGAGCAAGATCAGCATCGTCGATCCGGTCGAGAAACAGATGGAAGTAATCGTCGACGACTCGCAGCTTTCGCTGGCGATCGGCAAGAAGGGTCAAAACGTGCGGCTGGCGGCCAAGCTGCTGGGCTGGAAGATCGACATCAAGAGCGAAGAAGAGAAGCGGCAGGAAGTGGAAACGCAGATGGCCGCGATGGTGGCGCCGGGCGCGCCGGCCTCCGTGCTGATCGATTACGGCCTGGCGGAGAAGACGGTTGAAAAACTGATCGAGGCTGGCATCGGCACCATCGAGAAGCTGGGCGGCATGACGCCGGAACAGCTCGAAGAGATTCAGGGAATCGGTCCGCGCGGCGTGGAGAAGATTTTCGAATGCGTCAACGCCTACTACGCGCAGTTCGAACAGCCGGCGGAAACGGCCCCAGAGCAAGTAGCGGTGGCGGAAACCGGCACCGCCGTGGCCGAGGAGGCGGGTGGCGAACCGGAAGCGGCGATTGCGCCGCCCGAGGAAGCGGAGGCGGCCGGCGAGGTCCTA
The DNA here is from genome assembly GCA_964520085.1 of uncultured Solibacteraceae bacterium. Lineage (GTDB taxonomy): Bacteria > Acidobacteriota > Terriglobia > Bryobacterales > Bryobacteraceae > Bog-375. The sequence continues at coordinate 1,349 of CAZFOP010000417.1, forward strand.
GAGCCTGCGCCGGCGGAAGTGGAGACGGCTGATGCGGAACCGGAAGCGGCGGAATCGGAGCAGTTTGCTACGATAGAGGACGCGGGTTCCCCTACTCACAATCATCCAGGAGCGGGCCCTGAGGCCGGCTCCGGCGATGCCGGGGAAGGCGCCTCGGAGAATCATGGCGGTTGAGTTGTGTCTGAAGCGGTAAGCGACGGTTGCTTTTTCTATGAAAAAGATTCGAATCAACGAGCTGGCACGGGAGCTCGAAGTTAAGGCCCACGAGATCCTGGACCGGCTGCCCGAACTGGGCGTTGCAGAGAAGAAGACGCACTCCAGCTCCATCGACGAAGACGTGGCGATCAGGTTGCGCCGCTTATTGGGCTTTGAGGTTCCGGACCAGGAACGGGCGGCGGACGAGCCGGTTGCGCCAGCGGAGAAAGCCGGGGCTGAAGCAGTGAAGACGCGCTCCGACGAGGCCGCGCCGGAAGCCGCCATAGAACCGGAAGAAGCGCAGACAGAAGCGCCAGCGCCGGCCGGCGAAGTGCGCGCGGCCCTCGGCGGCGCACCGATTCGCCCGCCGCTGGCTACGGGAAGACCGATCCATCCGCCGATTGCGGCGCCAGGCCACCCGTCGCCTGCGGCACCGAGAGCAACGGCCCCAGCGCCGAGGCCCGCGCCGCCCGTGCCACCGGTAGCGGTTATCGCGCCGGGACGAGCGCCGTCACTGCCGGTGAGGCCAATTCCAGGCGCCAGCAGCGCGCCGCGTCCTGGCCAGATTCTGTCCGGTCCGCGCGCGCCGATGCCGGCCGCGCCGCCGGAGATGGTGCGTCCGACGCCGGCGGGTCCGCGTCCGCCCGCGCCGCATCCAGCAGCCCCGCGACCACAGGCTCCGGCCGAAGCCCGAAGCGGCGCGATTCCTGGCGCCCCGTCAAGACCTTTGGCGGGCCAGCCCACGGCGCGCCCGGTGGTGCCGCCGCGTCCCGATCTGGCCGCGAGATTAGGCGCACCGCGTCCGGCGATGCCGGCACTGCCGACGGCGCCGCGTCCTGGAGTGCCGCGCACGCAGAGTTCGCCCACGCCCGGTCAACCGATTTACCGCGGACCGATCCGTCCCGGCCAGCCGCTGGTAACCCGGCCGGCCCCTCGCACAGGCGCCCCGGCCGGCCGCCTCGGCGGCCCGCGCCCACAACATCCGACGACGCCGCGGGGGCCGATGGGGCCCGGTATGCCGCCGCCGCCGGCGGATCAGCCGCGTGGCCGATTCGACAAGCGCCCCATTCGGCAGCCGCGCGAGCGCATCGAGGAAGAAAAAAACCTGCGGCCCTCCACGCGCCGCCAGGTGGCGTTCGGACCGCCTCCGATCAGCCGCGAGATCACCATCTCCGAAGGCATCACGCTCAAGGAACTCTCCGAGAAACTGGACATGAAGGCGGCCACGATCATCGGAAAGCTGGTGGATCGCGGCATTTTCGCCACCATCAACCAGACGCTGGATATGAAGCTGGCCACCGAGATCGCGCGCGATTTCGGCGCCTCGACGGCTACCGTGAGCTATGAAGAAGAGGCCATGCAGGCGGTGCAAGAGGCCGAGGAAACCAAGGACCTGGTAAGGCGCGCGCCGGTGGTGACGATCATGGGTCACGTCGATCACGGCAAGACCTCGTTGCTCGATGCGATCCGCGAAGCGAACGTGGCCGGGCGCGAGGCGGGCGGCATCACGCAGCATATCGGTGCATACCAGGTGGAGTTGAGAGGCCGCAAGATCGTCTTCATCGATACACCGGGCCACGAGGCGTTCACTCGGATGCGCGCGCGCGGCGCCAAGGTCACCGACATCGTCGTCCTGGTGGTGGCGGCGGACGACGGAGTAATGCCGCAGACGCTCGAAGCGATCGACCATGCCAAGGCGGCAGGCGTGCCGATCATCGTAGCCATCAACAAGATCGATAAGGCGGACGCGCAGCCGGAGCGGATCAAGCAGCAACTGGCCGACCGCGGGCTGCAAGCGGAAGATTGGGGCGGCGATACCGTGATGGTGCAGGTATCCGCCAAGACACAGGTGGGTATCGAGCTGTTGCTCGAGATGATACTGCTGGTGGCCGATATGCTGGATCTGAAAGCGAATCCAGCGCGGCCGGCGATGGGCACTGTGCTCGAAGCGCAACTGGACCGCGGGCGCGGACCGGTGGCGACCGTGCTGGTGCGCAACGGCACGCTTTCGGTGGGCGATTTCTTCATCTGCGGCGCGGTATTCGGCAAGGTGCGCGCGATGATCAGCGACCGCGGC
>CAZFOP010000418.1:0-3590 GCA_964520085.1 uncultured Solibacteraceae bacterium
GCCGCAGCACCCTCAAGCTCTACCGCAACAACCGCAACGGCACCTTCACCGACGTCACAGAGCGCGCCGGTCTGGCGGTGGAGATGTACGGCATGGGTGTGGCCGTGGCCGACTACGACAACGACGGCTTCCCCGACGTGCTGATCACCGCCGTGGGCCAGAACCGCCTGTTCCACAACACCGGCAAGGGCCATTTCGTCGATGTTACCGAGCACGCCGGCTTAGGCGGCCGATCGTCGTTCTCCACGTCGGCGGTGTGGTTCGATTTCGATCGCGACGGCCTGCTGGACTTGCTGGTGTGCAATTACGTCAAGTGGTCGCCCGAGCGCGACGTATTCTGCAGCGTGGATGGCAAACGAAAATCCTATTGCACTCCGGAAGCGTATCACGGCGAGACGTGCTGGCTGTTTCGCAACCGCGGCAATGGCACGTTTGAAGATGTGACCGCCAAGAGTGGCATCTTCGACAGCACGTCGAAATCGCTGGGTGTGGCGCTGGTGGATTACGATCGCGACGGCTGGCTGGACGTGCTGGTGGCTAACGATACACAGCCTAACAAGCTGTATCGCAATCTGCGCAACGGTACGTTCGAAGACGTGGCCGTGCGCGCCGGCATCGCCTTCAGTGAGGACGGTAAGGCGCGCGCCGGGATGGGGATCGACGCGGCCGACTTCGACAACTCCGGCGCCGACGGCATCGCCATCACCAATTTCGACAACGAAATGATGGCCCTCTATCGTCCCTCGCGTACCGGCGGTTTCTCGGATTCGGCGATTAAGGCCGGCGTGGGCCAGGCTTCGCGAGAGAGCCTTGGCTTCGGCTGCGCCTTCCTCGATATCGACCTCGATGGACGGCTGGACCTGGCCGCCGTGAACGGCCACATCGACGAGACCGTCCGCCACATCCGCAGTAACGTTGGCTACGCGCAGCCGCCGCACCTGTTCCACAACGACGGCCAGGGCCGATTCCGCGACATTGCCGCGGGCGCCGGAGCCGGTTTTGCCGCGCCCAAAGTGGCGCGCGGCCTGGCCTACGGCGATTTCGACCGCGATGGCGACCTCGACTTGGTGGTCACCACCAACCAGGGGCCGGCTTATCTGTACCGCAACGACGTGAGCAACGGCTTCCACGCGCTGCGCATTCGTCTCATCGGCAAGAAATCCAACCGGGATGCCATCGGTGCGGTCGTGCGCGCGACCACGCCCGAAGGAACCCAATCGCGCATGGTCAAGACCGGGTCCAGCTATTTGTCGCAATCCGAGCTGGCGCTCACCTTCGGCCTGGGACCGCGCGATGCCGCCACGCGCCTGACCATCGCGTGGCCCAGCGGCGCGACGCAGGAATTCTCCAGTGTTCGCTTCGGCGGATACGAGTGCGTGGAAGGCCAGGGGCTGAAGAAACTGGACGGATACTGACAGGTAGGACAGACGATCGGTTTTTGTCGTCTGTCAACGTTTTGTGCTTCAGCGCGGCATGCTGGTGCGCGATCGCCGCCCGTGGAAACAGACGACAAAAACCGATCGTCTATCCTACCTGTCGCGAGGCGCCCAGGAGGGCTGTGGCGCACGGGTTGTACCATAGACTCTTATGGATTCGCGGCGGATGTGCCCGCATTGCCGGGCGTTCATTACAGTCAAAGACAAGGTCTGCCCCTATTGCAACGAACGGGTGGGACCACGTGCCATCGACCGGCGCAGCCCGGCGGATTTGCTCGGCGGGTTGATTCCGCACGCGCGCTTCAACACCATCGTCATTCTGCTGGCCAACTTCGGGCTCTACCTGGTGAGTGCGCTGTACAGCATGAGGGCGGAAACCGGAGGGGGCTTTTCGGGGATCGACGGGAATACTCTGATTGCGTTCGGCGCCAAGTTCGGCCCCGCCATCGCGGCCGGCCAGTGGTGGCGGTTGGTGACGGCTGGCTTTCTGCACGGCGGCATGCTCCACATCCTGATGAATTCCTGGGTGTTGTTCGACCTGGCGCCGCAGGTGGAGGAGGCTTATGGCGCCAGCCGCATGTGGGTGATCTATTTCGTTTCCACGGTGGGCGGGTTCTACCTGAGCAACCTGTGGAGCCCGAAGTCGCCTTCGGTGGGCGCATCGGCGGCGCTGTGCGGTTTGATCGGTGCCATGATCGCGCTGGGGGTGACGCATCACAGTGCGGCGGTGGGAGCGGCCATTCGCAGTACATACATCCGCTGGGCGATCTACATTCTGGTTTTCAGCCTGCTGCCGAGCGTGGACATGGCGGCGCACGTCGGCGGCGGCATCGCGGGCTTCGCCGTGGCGTATCTGGCCGGGACACCGCGTTACGAAGGATCGCCAGTGGAAAGGCTATGGCAGGCGGGTGCATGGATTTGCCTGGGTTTGACAGGGGTGAGTTTCGCGCTCTGGTACTTATGGTTCAGTCATATCGCATAGTAGACTGGCGCGATGTCAAACGATCTGGCATAATCGAGGCGGCTGAAGATGAAACGTCCGCGCGACTGCGGCGAAACTGATGCTGTAGGTGTGTCTGTTGGGAGAGCGAAATGAAGCACAGTCTGGGAATTTGGGTGTTGTTGCTAGCCGCTGTTCTGCCAGCCGGCGCCGCCGGGGCGGGCCAGGCTCCGGTACTGGTTGAGTTGTTTACATCCGAGGCTTCCATCGGCAGCCCACCGGCGGACACTCTGCTGGGGAAACTGGATGCCACGGCGATCGTGTTGAGCGAGCATGTGACCTCGCTCGACAATAGTTTGTGGCGTGACCGGTTTGGACTGGAGGTAACTACCAAGCGCCAGTTGGCCTATGCGGATCGTTTCCGCCTGGACAGGACCTTCGTTCCCCAGATGGTGGTCGACGGGGCGGTGCAGTTCAGCGGCAGCGATGCCGGCCGAGCCGCGGCTGAAATTGCCAAGGCCGCGAAACGCGTCAAGGTCGTGCCGCGCCTTCTATGGGCCGATGGCGGAGTGCAAGTGGAGGTCGACGGGGCGCACGTGGGCGACCGGGTCTTTGTGGCGTTGGCCGACGACAGCGCGTCGACATCGGTGACGGGCGGGGAAAACAGGGGGCGCCAGTTGCATCACGTGGCGGTGTGCCGTGACATTCGTCAAATTGGCGTGGTGCCGCTCGGGGGAGCGTTCTACCAGCTCGTTACTTTACCGCCGCAGGCGCAGAAGCAACGCGCGATCGTGTGGATCCAGGTTGGGGACGTGGGGGCGGTCGCGGGCGCCACGATGCTCGGGCCGGCCGATCAGCAGTAAGGCGGCGTTTGGCGCGGCGTGAGAACGAAACCGCGCGCATTCACCTGCGTTATCGGGTTGCAGTATTCCAAGGGAGTACTTGTGGCTTGCGGCGCCAGTGCGGGATAATCGAAGACAAGATGAGATTGCGTACGATCGCTCTGGCTCTGGCTCTGGCTTGCGGTTTCACGGTGTCGGGCCAAGCCAAGAAAAATGTGATTCACCCGGCCGCAAAATCGCACCGGGTGAAGCGAGCCAGCGCCAAGCACAGGAAGAACAGGAAGGCGAGCAAGGGGAAGGCTCACAGGCGGGTGGCCAGGAACAACCACCGCTAGTGGCCTTGCGCCTCGGTGGACGCTTGCGCGCCCACTC
>CAZFOP010000419.1:0-3588 GCA_964520085.1 uncultured Solibacteraceae bacterium
AGTTCGGCTCGCTGCATTTGTACGACTTGAAGAGCGGCAAGACGAAGGAGGTCGCGGTCACGTTGGCTGGCGATCTGCCGGAACTGCGGGTGCACTATGTCAACGTCGGTAAGCGGCTCACCAATCCCGATATATCGCCGAACGGGGCGCGGGCGGTGTTCGAAGCGCGCGGCGAAATCATCACGGTGCCGGCCGAAAAAGGCGATCCGCGCAACCTGACGCAGAGCCCGGCTGTGATGGAGCGCGAGCCGAAATGGTCGCCCGATGGACAGAGCATCGCATACCTGTCGGACGAATCGGGCGATTACGAGCTACACATCCGCAACCAGGATGGCAGCGGAGAAGTGAAGAAGATTCCGCTAGGCGACAAGGCGTTCTATTCCTCGCCCGACTGGTCGCCGGATGGCAAGAAGATCGCGTACTTGGACAATCACAGCCATCTCTTCTATATCGATCTGGAGCAGAAGAAGCCGGTTCTGGTGGAGACGGATTACTACGCCAACGGCAATGGACTGTCGCCAGCGTGGTCGCCGGACAGCCAGTGGCTGGCGTACTCGAAAACACTGAAGAGCCACATGCAGGCGGTCTATGTTTATTCGCTCGCGGACGGCAAAGCTACCCAGGTGACCGACGGGATGAGCGACGCCGAAAGTCCCGTCTTCGACAAGAATGGCAAGTATCTCTATTTCACCGCCAGCACCAATTCCGGCCCGGCGATGCAGCCGGATATCGAGAGCTTTTCGCGGCCGGTGACGTCCAGCGTGTATGTCGTGGTTCTCTCTAAGACCGAAGCGTCGCCACTGGCGCCGGAGAGCGACGAAGAGAAAAAGCCGGACGCCAAGAAAGACGAATCGAAGAAGGACGACGCGAAGGACGCCAAGAAAGACGACGCGAAGAAAGACGATTCCAAAAGGGATGAGTCGAAGAAGGAAGACGCGAAGAAAGACGATAAAGATAAAGATAAGGACAAGAGCGCCGACAAGGTAGATGTGAAGGTGGACCTGGAGACGATCGGCCAGCGCGTTCTGCCTCTTCCGATGCCGGCTCGGCGATACGTGGGACTCGCCACAGGCAAGGCAGGAGTTGTGTATGCAGCCGAAGGTCCTGCGCCGGGAACGCCGGGGCCATTCGCCGTCACCATCCATCGTTTTGATCTGAACAAGCGCAAGACGGACACCGTGCTGAGCGGCGTGCGCAACGCTGCGATATCCTTCAGCGGCGAGAAGATGCTCTACCTTCAGGGTGACAAGTGGACGATTGCCGACGTGCCGGCTCCTCCCGCGGATGCGCCCGACGCGCCGCCGGCCAAGCCGGGCAACGAGAAGACGCTGAAAACCGCGGACCTGGAAGTGAAGGTGGACCCGGCCGCGGAATGGAAGCAGATGTTCCACGAGGCATGGCGGATCGAACGCGATTTCTTTTACGATCCGCATTACCACGGTCTGGACCTGGGCGCGGCCGAAGAGCGGTACGGCGCCTACCTGAGCGGTCTGGACTCGCGCGACGATCTCAACTACCTGTTCACCGAAATGCTCGGCAACATCACGGTGGGCCACATGTTCCTGGGCGGCGGCGACCGGCCGGAGGTGAAACGCGTTTCCACGGGGCTGTTGGGCGCCGATTACAAGATCGAAAACGGGCGCTACCGGTTCGCCCACGTGTACAACGGCGAGAACTGGAATCCCGATACCAAGGCGCCGCTCACGCAACCCGGCGTCAACGTGAAGGCCGGCGAGTACCTGCTGGCGGTGGACGGGAGGGAACTGCATGGCGTGGACAATATTTACAGCTTCTTTGAAGCCACCGCGGGCAAGACAGTGCTGTTGAAGGTGGGCACTGACCCGGCGGGCGCCGGTGCGCGCGAGGTGAAAGTGGTGCCGGTGGATAACGAATGGCCGCTGCGGCACTTGGAGTGGATAGAAGCGAACCGGCGCAAAGTCGACGAGGCCACCAATCGTCGTGTGGCGTACGTCTACATGCCCGACACGGCTCTCGGCGGTTACACCAACTTCATGCGCTACTTCTTCGCCCAGGTGGACAAAGAGGCAGTGATCGTCGACGAGCGGTTCAATCACGGTGGAGCGTTGGCGACCGACATCATCGAATATCTCGAGCGCAAACCGATGAGCCTGGCGAGTACGCGCGGCGGAGCGGATTTTGTCCAGCCGCAGGGCGCTATCTTCGGACCAAAGGTGATGATCATCAATGAATTCGCCGGCTCCGGCGGGGATGCCATGCCGTGGTACTTCCATCGCGCCGGCGTGGGAAAGCTGATCGGCGAGCGCACCTGGGGTGGCCTGGTGGGGCTGAGCGGCTATCCCGAGCTGATGGACGGCGGCGTAGTGTTCGCGCCGAATTTTGCGGTCTGGAATCCGAATGGAACCTTCGACGTGGAGAACCGCGGCGTAGCGCCGGACATCGAAGTGCAGCTCGATCCGGCGGCGGTGCGGCAGGGCCACGATCCGCAGCTCGAAAAGGCCATCGAAGTGGTGATGCAGGAACTCACCGCGAATCCGCCGGCGCAGTTCAAACGGCCGCCGTATCCGGACTATCAGAAGAAGAAGTAGTAGTGCGATTCCGAACCATCGGAAGAGGCACGAGTTCGTTGCTCCGTTTTGCACAATCATGCTAGGGTGAGGTATAAGAATCCTGGAAGGTGTCGGAAATCGGGACTCGTCCACTCTGGCTCTGCGCAGCGTCCAGAGGCACCGGCCGCCGGTTTTTTCGAGCGTTTCCGGGAAGCAATAATTCCCGATTAGGAGAACCAATATGCCATTAGTGTCGTTGCGGCAGGTCCTCGATGAGGCCGCCAAGGGTGGGTACGGAGTTGGCGCGTTCAACGTCAACAACATGGAGCAGATTCAGGCGATCATGGAGGCGGCCCGCGAGACCAAGTCGCCGGTCATCATCCAGGCCAGCAGGGGCGCCCGTTCCTATTCGCAGGACCGGTTCCTATATCATTTGATGCTGGCAGCCACGGAGTTGTATCCGGAGATTCCGACCGTGCTGCATCTGGACCACGGCAACAGCCCGGAGACCTGCTTTAGCGCCATCGAAATGGGTTTCACCAGCGTCATGATGGACGGCTCGTTGATGGCGGATGGCAAGACGCCCTCGAGTTTCGAGTACAACGTGGAAGCCACGCGCAAGGTGGTGGAAGCGGCGCACGCCAAGGGCGTCACGGTGGAAGGTGAGATCGGCTGCCTGGGCGGCATCGAAGATGGACACGGCGCGGGCCTGGATGGTCTGAGCCACTTGACCGATCCAGCGCAGGCTGTGGAATTCGTCAAGGCCACCGGTTTGGACGCGCTGGCCATCGCCATCGGCACCAGTCACGGCGCATACAAGTTCAGCAGCAAGCCGACTGGCGAAACGCTGAAAATGGCACGGCTGATCGATATTCACAAGCGGTTGCCCGGCACTCACCTCGTCATGCACGGCTCTTCCAGCGTGCCGAAGGACCTGCAGGACATTATCAATCAATACGGCGGCAAGCTGAAACCGACCTGGGGCGTGCCGGTGGAAGAGATCCAACTCGGCATCAAGAACGGCGTGCGCAAGATCAACGTGGACACCGACAGCCGGCTG
>CAZFOP010000420.1:0-3579 GCA_964520085.1 uncultured Solibacteraceae bacterium
AACAAGGGTCAGTGGTGGCCTGGATCGTAGAGGACACCGGCTTCCCGAAGAAAGGTACGCATTCGGTGGGAGTCGCACGTCAGTACTGCGGACAAGTAGGAAAAGTAACGCTCCATACCGGACGCGCAAAACTCGCTTGCCTTTTGGCGGCCCGCGCTTGTTAGACTGGAGGGGCAGCACCGTTCACGAAATCATCTCAACGTCAGGAGGGCGCCCTCATGTGGAATAAGCGCCGGGAAGAAGAACAGCCAAAGCCGTTCGTCCCGCCAGCCAGCCATCCGGCAAGTCCGATGGCTACACCCTCGGCTCCCAGTTTTTCAGAATCGAAGAAGGAGGCAGCACCAGTGTCGAGCACGCCTAGCGCAAGATACGATGCGGACATCCGCAGTGGCATGGCCAGCATCGGGAAGGCTGTCAAGATCGTCGGCCAGATCTTCAGCAAGGAAGACTTGTATGTCGATGGAGACCTGGAAGGCACGGTGGAGCTGTTGGAGCACAAGCTCACCGTAGGCCCGAACGGCAACATCCACGCCGGCGTCAAGGCGCGTGAGGTTGTTGCGTTGGGGAGTATTCAGGGCAACGTGGAAGCGACCGATAAGATCGAGATTCGCAAGGATGCGCGGCTGGTGGGCGACATCCGCACTGCGCGTATCGTGATCGAGGACGGCGCGTTCTTCAAGGGCAGCATCGATATCATCAAGCCGGAACCCGTCCGCGCCGCTGCTAAACCGCCGCAACCGGTCGCACCGGCGGCCCCTCCGCCGCCGCCGCCGGCTCCCACCCCCATCGCGAAGTGAAACGCTGAGGTCACGACACAATCTATGCCGCTGCCAGGACCACTCAAGAACCTCTTGCGTGGCGAGCGTCGAGGCTCTGCATCCGGCGGCGGCGAGCCGCCCGGCCGCTTCCGCCATGCCCGGCCCGACGAGCCCGAAGTGGTCACGACGCGGCGCAGCCGTGCGCTCGAGGAGTTCTTCCTCGATATCCGCGACGAATCCGGTCTCACGATTCTCGATTTAGGCGGCGCGTCGCAAGAGAACGTGAACTTCATCACCAACCTGGGGCATAGGCTCTACTCCGAGGATTTCCTGCAGATTCTGCACGAGACGTTCGGCGCCGACGGCACGGTCGATCATTCCAATCCCGGCCGCATCGATTTTTTCTTGCGACAGGCGCTGGACTATCCGGAGGACCATTTTGACGGCGTCCTGTTGTGGGACTCGCTCGAGTATCTGGCGCCGGCTTTACTGCACGCGGTGGTAGCGAAGATGCGCAGGATTGCGCGGCAAAAGAGCCAGATGCTAGCATTTTTCGAGTCAGACGACAAGCTCGAAAGGGTTCCCTGTTACACGTTTCGCATCCTCGAAACGAGCTCGTTGCAATTGACTCAGCGCGGCACGCACCCGGCGGTACAGTTGTTCAACAACCGCGGTCTGGAGAAGCTGTTTGCCGATTTCCAATCGGTGAAGTTCTTCCTCACGCGGGAGCGGCTGCGCGAAGTGCTGGTGCGGGTCTGAACAGCGGACGCGCAACAGCCAGCTCAATCCCGGCAGCCGTTTGGCATCGATGATCGGGTTATTCAGCGGCCAGTGGGGCGGAATTCGAGCGTGCTGGCGGCGTCGATTCTGCGAAACTGCATGGGGAAGCTGCGGCCGGCATAATAATCGTCCCACTGGTCGCGATAATGACTCGACAGGATCTGGCCGGATTGGCCGATGGTCTCATTGAGCAGCGAGCGGTCCCAACTATTCAGATCGGCAACCATTCGCATGGAAGGCGCCAGGCGGGAGGTGACCTGCTTCACGGTGAGCGGCGAACCGCTGACCGGCACGGGTCCGATGTCGAAATATTTGCCGATCCATGGAATTCGATGGATCACGGGATTTGGGACGCTCATTTGCGAATAGGCGCCGTACTGCCAGTGCTGGTGGTCGCGCCCCTGTATGCGCTCGCCCTCTTCGGCCGCATCCACCAGGGCGGTTAAGAGCATCTCGTCGTAATCGGCGAACCAGCCGGCCGGGCGCTCGCGCAGCAGCTTCTCCACCACGGCGTAGCTCATCGGGAAGTCGTATTGAGCGGAGGCTCCGGGGGCGGCGTTTTCGGCCAGCGCTGTGCGCACATGCGCCGACGCAAGCGCGACCAGGAACGGCGCGCTCCCACGAATCTCCATCTGCCCGTTCCAGCCGCGCAGCGCGGCAATCAGATCCTCGAGATTGGAGACGCGCGCGTGGCGATTGTCATAAGCGGCCACCAGTTGCCCGGCCAGAAACTTGCCAAACGCCGAGTACACGTCGCACTGCACGACGAGCATGTCTTCGGGCCGCCACCCCTGGCGGGACTGGAGGCGCGCACGCACCTGGCTGGCGCGGTAGGACGGCGCGAAGCGGCCGCTGACGGGGTAAGCGTAGCCGGCTGGAAACGGGTCCTGATTGGAAGTGGCGACGATTCCGCCAGGCGGGTTGAAGGCGCTGGGAAGTTCGCCAAATGGAATGAAACCGTCCCATTCGAGATCGCCGGACGAGCCGTCCACCGGAACGTCGCCCAAATAGCCGCGGCGCACGGGCAACTTGCCGGCTACCTGGTAGCCGATGTTGCCGCCGGTATCGGCGTAGACGAAGTTGGAAGCCGGGCCCGGCAACCGCCCCAGGGCGGCCCGGAATTCCGTCCAGGTTTGCGCGCGGTCGATATCGAGGAATGGATATTGCATCGAGCCAGGTTCGGCGGCAACCCAGCGCAGCGCCATGGGCGCGTCGCCCTCATTCACAAACAGCGGCCCGTGGCGAGTAACCCAGACCGGCATTTCCTCCGTGGTTCGGTTTTTCACGCGGATGATCTCCCGCTCCAGCCGCGCCTGCTCAGTCCGGCCGCGGTAGAGATAGCGGCCGGTGCGCGGATCGAACTTCTCAATATACAGATCCTGAGCGTAGAATCCCAGGTTGGTAATGCCCCAGGCGATGCGCTGGTTGTGTCCGACGATAATCCCGGGAACGCCGGGCAGTGCCACGCCGGAAACGTCGAGACCGGGCGCCTCAAGGTGGGCCATGTACCAGATGCCGGGCAGCCCGTACTCCAGGTGCATATCGTTGGCGAGCAGCGGCTTGCCGGAAGCTGTGCGGGCGCCGGCGACAACCCAGGCGTTCGAGCCCGGCGGCGGTTCGCCGCTACTGCGCGCCGGAAACAGAGTATCGACTTTGCGTGCGTCGCCGTGTGCCAGCATGTCGCTCTTCTCCAACTCATCGCGCCAGGAGGAGCTGAGCGTGCGATACATCTGGAGACAGATCAGCAGCGAATCCACCACGCTCCAGGGACGCGGCTGGTAGCCGAGCAGCCGGAACTCGAGTGGCAGGTTGTTGAGATGTGTGTTCAGGAACGCATTGACGCCGCGGGCGTAAGCCGCCATCGCGGCGCGATCGGCTGCTGGCAAATCGACGTAAGCGCGCTCGGCGATGCGGCGCATACGCAGGCGGCGGGATTCGCGATCGGACTCGATCGCCGCGGGGCCGATTACTTCCGCCAGGTCGCCAGCGGCCAGACGGCGCAGCGCATCCATTTGCCACAGCCGGTCCTGCGCGGTCACGT
>CAZFOP010000421.1:0-3572 GCA_964520085.1 uncultured Solibacteraceae bacterium
GCTTTCGGCTTCGATGTTGGAACTGCGCCTCGATGAGGCCACCCATGTGTTCATCGCGCCGTGCCAGATGAAGGCCAACAACGGCATTCTGGTGGTCGACGACTTCGGGCGGCAGATGCTCCTCCCGCAGCAGTTGCTCAACCGCTGGATCGTTCCGCTGGACCGCCGTGTCGATTACCTGACGCTTGCATCGGGGATGAAATTCCAGGTGCCGTTCGAACTCATGGTGGTCTTCTCGACCAACCTGGACCCGGAGGATCTGGCCGACGAGGCCTTCCTGCGCCGCATCCAGACCAAGGTGCTGGTGGAAGACGTCAACGACGAACTTTTCGACTTGATCGTCAAACAGGTCATCACCGTCCACAGCGTGCCCGCCGAGACCGGCTGCGCGGAGTACATGAGGGAGCGCTGCTGGGCAGCCGGCGCCACGGCGCTGCGCGCCTGCTACCCGATGGACATTCTCAAACTGGTGAAGGCAATCGCCGAATACGAGGGCCGCGCCGTCCGCCTCACTCGTGCTAACATCGATCGCGCCGTTGGCCTGTACTTCGCCAAGGCCCCGTCCCGCAAGAAGCCCGCGCAGTCGTAGGGGCCTCGTCCCTCAACAGAGGAACGGGAGCCCAGACGCGCTGGAATAACGCTGACGACGCGGCGGTGGAGTACGTCCGAGGTGCGCGACTGGGAGTTGGCCGACACGCAACTCGTCGTGACACGGGCAAGCTGAGACATACTCCACCCAGTGCGTCTGTATCCGGCGCCTCAGGGCCTGTCGCGGAGCTATCCTTAGAAACTTGGGCACCCGAATGAGCAAAGTCAGCAGAAAACCGCCCTTGCACACGAGGAGGACGGCAGGCACTCGGAACCGCGAGGCCACAAAAGCTGGGTCGACGTGGCGGCGCCATGCGCTTCCAATGTTGTTGCTTTGGCTGTTCGCACTGATCGCATATTCGAACTCGTTCGAGAATGGTCTCATCTTCGACAGCAATTCGGCGATCGTGCAGGACAGCCGGGTCTGGTCGGCCACGCCCGAGAACCTCAAAGCTCTGGTGACGCAAGACTACTGGTACGCCGAAAAGACCACCGGGCTATATCGTCCGCTGACCAAGATTTCGTATCTGTTCAACTACGCAGTCCTCGGCAGCGGCCCGAATCCGGCCAGCTACCACTGGGTCAACTTTGCGCTGCACGCCATCAACATACTTCTGGTGTACTGGCTTGGACTGTTATTGCTGCGGGAGTCCCGGCTGGCAATCGCACTGGCCGCGGTCTGGGGCCTTCACCCTGTTCTCACCGAATCCGTCACCAACGTGGTGGGCCGCGCGGATCTGCTGGCGGCTTTCGGCACGCTGGCGGGATTGCTGTGCCATGTGAAGGCGACCTTGGCATCGGGCAAGCACCGAAGCGCGTGGCTGGTGGCTTTGGCCGTGAGTGCCGCGATAGGCATCTTCTCCAAAGAGACGGCGGCAGTCTTACCGGCGGCGATGCTGATCTACGACGTGGCGCAGAGACCCGCCGCGCCGTGGCGGGCCCGCTGGGCCGGATACTGCGCCGTGGCATTGCCGTTCGTCGGGTATTTCTTCCTTCGTGCGCGGATGATTGCCTCTCTGTACGAAACGGATGCGGGTAGTTTCGCATTTGTCCAAAACCCGCTGGCCGGCGCGGGCTTCTGGGTCGCGCGGCTGACCGCCGCGAATGTCATCGGTAAGTACGTCGGGATCTGGCTATGGCCTGGCCGGTTGTCATGCGACTATTCCTACAATCAGATTCCGCTCTTCGACTGGCAGTTACATAGCGGTGAGACGTGGTTGGCATTCGCCTCGGTTGCCGGATGCGCGGTTGCGGTGGCGGGCGCGATCGTGTGGCATCGCTCGAAGCCCACACTATTCTTCTTCATTGCGTTCTTCTTCGTCGCGCTGGCACCCACGTCTAACATGGTCTTGCTGATCGGCACCATTATGGCGGAGCGTTTCCTGTACCTGCCTTCGATCGCTCTGGCCGCTCTCCTCGTGCTGGCGGTCTTCCGCGCCGGCGACCGTTACACGGCTCGATTCCATCTCGGGCGGTGGGCGCCGTGGGCCGTCATTGGCATCGTGTGCGTGTTGTTCGCGGGCCGAACCTATGCGCGCAACTTCGACTGGCGCGATGAGCCGAGCCTGTGGGCCAGCGCCGTCCAAGCCGCGCCGGGCAGTTACATGACCCACCTCGGAGTGGCTGTTTCGGGGATGGACCGCGGGACCGAGGGGGTGGATACGGTTGACCGCGAGGTGGGCCGCAGTCTGGCCATCCTCAACCCTTTGCCCGACGACCGAAGCATCCCGCTGCCATACGCGAGCGCTGGCTATTGGTACCGGACGAGGGGCGACATGGCGGCCAGCGGCTCGGGCGGCTTCTGGTATCGGCAGGCGCTGGCGGCTCTCCTGCGCGGCAGAGGGATCGATATCGCGTTGCGGGATGAGTTGCGCCGCCGCAATCGATTGCGCGGCAAATCGATTCCGTACTATAGTCCCTCGCCGGACTTGTACCTCGACCTGGGCCGGGTCTATCTGCGGCTCGCGCAACCCCGGCAAGCGGTGGAAACTTTGGAATACGGCCGGTTACTCAGCCAGCGCCCGGCCTTTTCCGAAGAGCTGGCCAACGCCTATCGCGTGGCGGGTGACGACGAACAGGCCGCCATCGCACTTCATGAGGGACTGATTCTGACTCCGGGCTACCGCCCCTTCGCCGCGGAGCTGGTCCCTCTCTACCGGAAGATCGATCCGGACGGCTGCGCGCTGACGACGGTTGGAGATCGCACGGCGCTGAACCGCCAATGTCCGCTGGTTGAGAACACATCGTGCAGGGCCGCGCGGAACGTGGTGGATCTGTATTCCAAACTCGGCCGGATCGCCGAAGCGGAACGGCTGAGGAGCGCGGCGAAGCGCGATTGGGCATGCCCCGCCGGCATCTTCCCGTGACGCGGCGTCGCTGGCCCGGCGGCGCGGCGTTAATCCCGGTCCATGCGCGTCCGGCGCTTCCCCGTGGAGCGTTTCCCCTTTTCGGCGGTGAGTCAATGGGGCTGTGGCGGGTCGCTGCGTGAGTCGCCACGCGCATCGCCGCGCTTGATCTGCGCGCGGCGCCGGCCGGTTTCCAGATTGGCCGCGGCCTTCTCCTTCGCCGCATCGCTGACCTGGATGCGATTGTTGACGGCCAGCGCGCCGGCGCTCTTGGCCATGCGCGTGGCGGTACCTTTGTGTTGCACCACACCAGTCTTGCCTTCGATGGTGGCCACGCCGCCTTGCACGTGGACTTGTAGATGGTCCTGCGATATCTTTTGCGACTTGGCGAAGCGGGCGCGGATGCTGGCTTCCAATTGTGCGTCGGAAACACGCGGCTGGGCGCTGGTGGTTGCGGACTTGGAACGAGCGGCGGTTCCACTGGCGGGCGGGCGCACGGTCTGCGCGCCAACGGCGGCGGCAAGCAACGCGAGCGCCGCCAGGACACGAACGCGGTACATATATCAAGAGTGAGAACGGCGAGTCGTGCCTCTCAGGTTTCTGTGCTACAGTTAGTCTTTCTCAAGGCTTAGAGCACCT
>CAZFOP010000422.1:0-3568 GCA_964520085.1 uncultured Solibacteraceae bacterium
AGTCTGCAGTCTTACCGTTAGACGACGTCCCAACTGCAAGCTCATTTTAGCACCTGCGGCGAGCGGAATTCTTCCACGGCGCGTAGTACACTGGATCTTCAACATGCGGAACTGGTTGCGGGCAGGCTCGGCGCTCCTGGCATGTGCGGCAGCGGGCTGGGCGGTGGACTGGAAGACACTCCAGCCGCAAGGTTACGTGAGCGATTTCGCGGGCGCGATTTCCGAGACCAGCCGCGCGCCGCTCGAAGCCTACTGTGCCGCCGTCGAGCAATCGACCGGGGCGCAAATGGCGCTGGTCACCATTCCATCGCTCGAAGGCGAACCCATCGAGGACGTTGCCAATACCATATTCCGCGCCTGGGGCGTGGGGCAAAAGGGCAAGAACGAAGGCATCCTGATACTGCTGGCGGTGCAGGACCGGCGCAGCCGCCTCGAAGTCGGTTACGGGTTGGAGCCGATTCTTCCCGATGGCCTCAGCGGCAGCATCCTGCGCCAGATGCGCCCGGCGCTGCGCCAGGGCGATTACGGCGACGCCATGCTGGCGGCGGCCGAAACCATAGGTGACACCATCGCGCAGGCCAAGCATGTAACCATTGCCGTGGCCGCTCCGTCCCGGCGCTACCGGCCGAGCACCTCCGATTCCATTCCCTGGCCGTTGATCATGGGCGGCTTCTTCGTGCTCTTCTGGCTGCTGCGCGCAGTAGCGGCGGGCAGGTCCGGCGGCGGCGGCTTTCTTTCCGCGCTGATTCTGGGTAATCTGATGGGCGGCTCCATGGGGGGCGGCGGCGGATTTGGCGGGTCCGATTCTGGCGGCGGATTCGGTGGTTTTGGCGGTGGCGATTCCGGAGGCGGTGGCGCCTCCAGTGGCTGGTAGGTGCGGCATGGATAAACAACTCGATCAACTGGTCGAAAAATTACAGAAGGCTTTCGGCGAGCGGCTGGTATCGGTGGTGCTCTATGGCTCCGCCGCCGCCGGCGATCACCACGCCGGCTATTCCGATCTCAACATTCTATGCGTACTCACGGAGCTGACGCCGAGCGAACTGGCTGTTGCCGCCGCGCCGTTCCGCTGGTGGCGCGAGCAAGGCAGCCCGGCGCCCCTGCTCCTCACCGAACACGAGCTCGCCACTTCGGCCGATTGCTTCGCCATCGAGTTCCACGATATGCAAAGCCATCACCGGCTGCTTTTCGGTAAGGATGTGATTCCGGCACTCGCGGTGGAGAATACCTTTTACCGCGCGCAGGTAGAGCACGACTTGCGAGCCAAGCTGCTGCGG
Organism: uncultured Solibacteraceae bacterium; assembly: GCA_964520085.1. GTDB lineage: Bacteria > Acidobacteriota > Terriglobia > Bryobacterales > Bryobacteraceae > Bog-375. The sequence goes on from CAZFOP010000422.1 coordinate 1,278, forward strand.
CTGCGCCAGAAGGCTTGCGGCATGATGACCGACCAGAACCTGCTGCGCCGCCTGCTGCTCGATTCGGTTTCCACTTTCTGCGTGCTCTTCCGCCACGCGCTGCTGCTCCATGGCGTCGAGGCGCCGCCGCAAAAGCGCGAGGTCGTGCGGCTGGCCGCGGAGCGGCTCGGCATCGACCCGGCGCCGTTTGCGAAACTGCTGGACGTGCGCGAGGCGCTCATTAAACCCAAGGAAATGGATCCGCTCACCGTGCTGGCCGCCTATTTGCGCGCCATCGATACGGCGATTGATGCGGTGGACCGCCTGGAGAAATAGGAGAGAGACATGAAGACTGCTTTGATTGCAATTGCCGTGCTGCTGGTGCTTGTGCTGATCGTTGGCGGCAAGTTTGTCAGTACTCGCAACGACCTGGTGACCCAGCGCGAAGCCGTCACCAGTCAATGGTCCGACGTGGACGTAGCACTGCAGCGCCGCGCGGACCTGATTCCCAACCTGGTGAGCACCGTGAAAGCCTTCGCCCAGCACGAAACCGAAGTCTTCAAGGATATCGCCGACGCCCGCGCCAGGCTCGCCGGTGGCCACACGCCCGGCGAGAAAATCCAGGCCAACCAGCAACTCGATACCGCCATCTCCCGCCTGTTGGTGATCGCGGAGAATTATCCCGCGCTTAAATCCAACGAGAATTTCCTTCAGTTGCAGGACGAGCTGGCGGGTACCGAAAACCGCATCGCCGTCGAGCGCCGCAAGTACAATGAAGCGCTCCAGCGGTACAATACTTCCATCGCACTTTTCCCCAACAACGTGGTCGCCGGCATGTCTGGCCTGGCGCGTAACGACGCGTACTTCCAGACCGAACCGGGAGCGCGCACCGCGCCGAAAGTGCAGTTTTGATTCGGGCGCGGCAGCTTGGCGGCGAGCGCGATTGACTGTCGGAGAAGCATAATGCGTTTGGGACAAGTAAAAGTCGAAGGCCGTTTGATCGCCGCGGTGTGGGAAGGCGATCTGGCGCGGCCCATCCCCAGCCATACCACGCTGGATCTGGTCCGGCGCGCGGAAACCGAAAACCGCTCCCTCTCCGTTTTGGCCGCCGAACTGGCCAGCCGTCACGCCGAGAAACTCGCACCGTGTTTGCCCGTCCAGCCGCCTGAGGTCTGGGCCTGCGGCTGCACGTACGAAGCCAGCTCCAGCTTTCGCGATGCCGAGCGGGGTACGCGCGAAGGCATGTACTCGCAGGTATACAACGAGCCTCGGCCGGAGATTTTCTTCAAGGGCACCACGCGCGTGTGCGTGCCGTCCGGGCAGCCCATCGGCATTCGCGCCGATTCGCACTTCACCGCGCCCGAGCCGGAGTTAGCCGTGGTGCTGGGCAGCCGCGGCAGCATCGCGGGTTACACCCTGGCCAACGATGTTTCCGCTTGGGACATCGAGCGCGAGAATCCCCTCTATTTGCCGCAATCCAAGGTCTATGACGGTTGCTGCGCCCTTGGCCCCGTCTTCGTAACCGCCGACTCGCTGCCCAATCCCTATGCACTCGAAATCACCTGTACCATCGAGCGCGGCGGACAACTCGTGTTCTCGGGCTCCGTCTCCACTTCCCAACTGCACCGGCGGCTGGACGCGCTTATCGCTGCGCTCATTTTCGCTAACCGCGTTCCCGTCGGCACTGTGCTGCTGACCGGCACCGGAATCATCGTCCCGCAGGAAGCCGCACTCACGCCCGGCGATATTGTCCGCATTCGCGTCCCCGAGATCGGCGAACTCGTCAACACCACCGCGCTCGTCGGCTAGCTTAGCCGCGTGGCGTGGGCCTCCAGGCCTGCAGAGCCGGGAGTCATCTCGGCTTTTCTTCCCGCGCACGATTCGCCGCGCTGGCCGCCCCAGTCTCCCCTTAGATGGAAGTTGTGACAAGAAACGCCGCTTGCGAACCGACTGGGGCAAACGGTTCTCAATGATGCTTGTATCTCGACGTGTATTCCAGAAATGGCTGTTGATCCTGGCCGCTCTCTTTCCCATGGTGTGAGCCGTGATCCGGGCCTCGGTGCAATCGATCACCATGGACGAGGCGGACACTTATTCCTGGTTTGTCGCCACCTCGAACGTCTGGTACCCTTTCTCGAACAACCACATCCTGAATACGCTATTGATGTGGCTTTCGACGCACGCATTCGGCCCGTCCATCGTCGCCATCCGGGCGCCGGCGCTGCTGGGCGCGGCTTCTTACATCGGGATTTGCACCTTCTTGTGCTGGAGCATTACCGACCGGTTCAGTCTTCGTCTCGCGGTCTTGGTTT
>CAZFOP010000423.1:0-3567 GCA_964520085.1 uncultured Solibacteraceae bacterium
ACGCTTTAGCTTGCCAACGCCCGCTTGCGGGCGCGTTGTTTCACGCCTTCACAAGGGAGCGCTTGCTACGGCTACTCCGAAGCTGTTTCTGCGAACGCTGCTGGCACTCTCGCTTGCCGCGCTCGCCTGGGCGGCCGGCACTCCGGCCCCCGCGCCAACTTGCACGCTCGTGCCCGGCTGGGCGCAAAGCGGCCCCTCCCGCAGTTATGAAGCCGCCAATCTCTTCGAGTACATGGATGGCAACGCCGAAGGCTACCTCATTTACGGCTTCCGCAACATGAAGGGCGTAACTTGCCGCCAGGGCGAAATCAGTTTCGTCATCGACCTCTCCGACATGAATGATGCCGATTCCGCCTATGGTATCTTCTCGGCCAATCGCGATCCCTCCCAGCCGGTCAGTCCGATCGGCATGGCGGCGCAAGTGACATCGCGCCGCGCCATGTTCGTCAAGGGAGAATACTACCTCGAGATCGCCGCCAATCCCGAGGGCGATCACACGGCGGCCTTGCGCGCCTGGCTCGGGGCTCTGGATGGCATCATTGCCGGCAGCACCGCATTGCCGGAAACGCTTGCCTGGTTTCCCGCCGAGGGCCGTCAGTCGCTGCGCCTGGTGCCGGAAAGCGTGCTTGGCATACATCTGCTCAAGCGCGGCTACGTGGCTCAATACGATTTCGGCAAAGCCTTCGTGGCGTACGAAGCCTCGCCCGATTCCGCCGCCGCCGTCATGCAGAAACTGCGCACCCGCTTCAGCCCGGCTACCACTTCCAGTATTGCCGACGAATCGTTCGCGGCCACCGACCAGTATCTCGGCTACCTGTTCATCTTCCGCAAAGGCCGTCTGATCTGCGGTTACTCGGTCAAAGCCGAAGGCCACGACCCCGCCGCCCTCAGCGCCACCTTAGCCGCCCAAGTCCACTAATAACAGTGGGGCAGGTCCCCGACCTGCCAACCGGGCGAAGCCCGGAAGGTGTTCCCCACTCATAGAATCACAACTAATCCCGCCTACTAACTCAACCACTTAGCCCAAAAATCCCTTGACACACCGTTCATACTGGAATTGGGACTATGGCGCTAAGCTCCGCTGCTAGTTCTTACTTCGTGGCCACGAAGCGTTGCATTCCAGTGGTACTGAACTTCCGGTAGTGGGTCAATTTGGATTTCCGGGGGTTCCCCAGTGAGGCCCCTTTGGCAGTCCGCGTGCTGGCAAACCGCTCTGGCATGTGCTAGGGTGGGGAAATGGGGCCTTCAGCCGATCGGCAGCAGCGTGGCAGGATGGACCGGATTTGGAGATCCAGTTCATTTGGCTGGGCTGTTATTCTGGCCACCTTTGGAATGTTCATTTGGTGGACGTTCTCTATTCCATCCCCAGGGAAGGCGGTGGCTGCCCTCGCCGTTGTGGCTGCCGTTATGAGTTTTCGGGGCGAAACCAGCGGACTAGAGAAGACCACATGGATGCTCGTTCTGTGCGCCTTTTTGTTTATTGAGGTCCGGGCAATCGATAGAGATCGAGAAGAAGCAGCTAAACAGCAACAGGCTGCCAGAAAACAGGAGGATGATCGATTTGCGGGTTTACTGAAAACGCAGCAAGACAATTTTGCTGAAGTACTGCGCAAGAACCAAGAGGCTTTTGATAAAACGATGGCAAGGTTAACCTCGCTCGCCGGCGTCATCGAGACCGTTAAGGTATTATCGGATCGCAGCCTCAATAAGCTCACAGAAAAGGAGGGCGCGCTCGTTCCCGGCGGTTCAGCGACACCTCCCAACCCATGTTCGAAAAAAACCGCAGCCGTCTATCTTTATCTTGGCGGGGTCGGTGTATTTGCCGATACTCTCCCCCATACCGTTATTCGTCTTAATCAGAGGGACATTTTGGTAATTGATAAGGATCATAACGGAAACCTTCTCGTATCATCCGAAATATTCGATGAACGCGGAGACTTGGTGGCGCGAATCGATAAGAACAAGTTCCTGGCTACGCCAGCATCTCCACGCATTGAGAAATCTATAAGTTCCTTGCGGATCTATGAACATACCGACACACCTTTGCTCTCTGTAGAGTTCCTTAATAAGGATAGTGTTCGGATTGGCGGCAGCTTGCATTCTGCCGATGGCTCCCTTCAACTCACCGTCAACGAGGACAACTCTGTTGGTATACGGATGGGCAATATGAACATAGCGAGATTTGCCCCTGGAGCATGTTTTGGTTCAATAGATGTCTGCCCGAGCTGTAGGTAGGGTAATCTTGGGGACTCAATGTGCTTCTAGGCAGCCGTCTCTAGTAGCTGAGATCCGGCCAGAGAAACAATCTCATGAATCGACCACACGCGCTGACTAATTCCAGCTTCCATGGCCGGAGTAACGCGGAGACTCTTGTGAATCCGCACGAAGTTATAGTGCATATAGAACAGGGCGACCATATGCATGTGATTGTCGATCTTCTTAGAGAAGGCGTTAGTCAGCCGAGTGAAGCGCCGCATGTTCATTCTCATGGTGAGGTTCTGGCGCTCGACATAGGATGTGCTGATATGGGCAGGATCGGGGTTGCCGAAGATGGCTTGCTTGGTTGCGCCGAGACATTGCGCCGGGCTGTAGCGCTTTTGCCCTTCAGGTTCGTTTCCGTAGACCTTAATCAACATCGCATAATCGATCTGATCCGTGAAGGTGTCTGCCACTGCATTGAGGTACATCCTGTGGCCGTCCGTGGTCAACTGGATTCGATTCGATACGCGGCGTTGAACGTCCTGAAGAAACTCTGTCGCACACCCGGCGTCTCTCCTTCCCACCAGCCAGCTAATCACCAGCTTGGTTTGCGCTTCGATGGCTACGAAGGTCCATGCATCACCGCAGATTCCGGCTTCCATCTTTTCGAGGGTGACGTTCTTTTCCTTGCATCCGACGAAGCTCCAGATTTCATCGATTTGAACGCGCTTAGCGGGGATGTTGCGGAGGGCCGCATTCTGGTAATCGGCGCACGCTTGCCCAACTTCGGCGAGCAGCCGGAGGATGGTTCCCTTCGCTACGCCGGTCAACCGAGATGTGGAGCGAACCGAGCATCTCTCAACCAGGGCCGAGATCACCGAGACTTTTTTGTCCATGCTGAGCTTGTTCATGGTTCTAGTATACCATACCGCTCTGGCATAGCAAGAGGAAAATGCAGGGGGAGCCAACTATTTGTTGGTCTTTTTTCTGGTGCCCCAGCGCTTTTCTGCTGCGGCCTTTCCCATCTCGGTTCGCTGCTCTGGGGTAAGCAGCGCCATGCGGCTCTTGCCGCCGATCTTGCCGCCTTTGCGGCCCATTGCGGCCATAACCTGAGAAACCAGGCTAAGGCTTACGGTTACCGTCTCCGATTCGCTGACGGACTCCAGGACTACTCGACGAGCGTTTTGAACAGCATCCAGGCCCTTATCTGGGCGGTTAGATTTAGTACTTGTGCGCTTTGGCATCCTGCTTCAAGGTTCGCATGGATGCCATTTGGCTGTCAACCGGAGGGAATTTCAAATTGACCCACTACCGAACTTCCGGCGCCCGTTAACGGCATGCGGGGTCCCCTTCGGGCAGGACTCTCGA
>CAZFOP010000424.1:0-3565 GCA_964520085.1 uncultured Solibacteraceae bacterium
CTTCCCGAACACCCCAGTGCAACTTACGAAGCCTCGCTTTTCAGCAGCCTGCTAGGACGTCACGCGCGCTCATGACGGAACTTACGGCGCGGCTCAAGCACCTGCAACCACACGCGATCTGACGGTTTCAGTTTCTATCTGAGCGTGAAGTTGTTGAGATAGGCATTTTCAACCGCTCGTATTATCTGGAGGTGCTGGTTGTGCGAGTGCATCCGGAGATTCTCGCCAATGAAGGCTTCCCAGACGATCTAAGTCGCCTCTCCCGCATTTGCCGCACGCAGTTCCACACTGTGAAAGCCGGCGGGCAGATGGAGCTTTCGTGCGACGAGGCGCAGCGCGGACTAGATTCTTAACCGCCGGCGCGCGGCCGCAGCTGCCAACCCGCCCAGCCCCAGCGCCAACAGCGCCAGTGTGGATGGCTCGGGAGCGGCACCGCTGTCGGCCGTGGTGACTCCGACCGTAAGGAAGTCCACTGCCCAACCATCGCCTCCGTTGCCGCCTTCATCGATCGAAAGGGTCAGGATGTGGCTGCCGGTATCGACGGTGGGATCGAGACCAATGGTGAAGAATTGAACCACCGAGCCGGTCTCATTGAGGCTTTCCAATTCGCTGGTCAACGCGGCCTCGACTGTGCCATTCACCGTAACAATAAACGGATTGCCGAACACCGGGAACTGGAAATCGTCGGCCGCAATTCCCAAGGTCAGAGTCTGCAGAGACTGGCCCGGACCGATCAGCGAACCGTAATCGAGAGTTAGCACATCCGGACCGTTCACGCGTTGAGCGGTTGTGGAATACCCGTCGTCGGAGCCAGTCTGTGTGCTTCCCACATAGATCTGGTCTGTGCCGGGAAAGTCTCCAGCACTCGGACTGAACGGAAAGCTGTGCCCGAAGGCGGTCGTGGCGACGGTCACAACGCCCGGAGCCAAGCCCTGCAAGGTCGCACCGGCTGTCGGGTCGCTGGTGCCATAGCAGCCGGTACCCAAACAATCCTCGGCGCCATACGTAATCACGCTGGCGTGCAATGAAACCGTGCCCAATGCTACCGCCAGCAGTAACAGCCCGAATCGCGTTCTCATTTGTCCCCCCGAACGGCATCCCGTCTTTTGCGACGCTAATGGCATCGTTCCGACGATTGCCGTTAGATGCTAGTTTCTCAAGAAAGCGACGTGATGGTTGTAAAAAAGAGGTCACAGGCTCAGTGTTTCATTTTCGTGAATGGAGGCCGTGTTATCTGCCCAAGCGAGAGTTAGCCCGGGGTTTCGGTTTTGGCCTTCTGGCTTCGAACAGTATGTAGCAGTCTCCTCGTGATCCCTTCGAACATCAAAGGAGCGCGAGGTGCTGGCACAGTGCGCGGCGGCGTTGCGTATGCCCGCCGCCGAGTTACAGGCCCGATTTTCCGCGATGGGAAAGACGCTCGGGCCGCCGTGGACGCAGGACGAAAAGCTCTCAGCCTCGGCAGCACTGACCATTCCGCATACAGCCTGATGGCGCTGCCGTCGAGCGGGCGTTATCGCGTCATATCGGAAGCTGTTTTTGGGAACTTGGTTCGCCTCCGATAAAGGCCAGCGCGAGCTGCCGCTGTATGGTTTCTGAACCCTCGGGCGTCAGGCGGGAGTTGCGTTATGTGGCTACACCTTCCCAGTCGTTCACAAACTCAGACGCAGATAGATCGCGCCCGGAGTTGGACTGTCAGAGTAAGGGCCGACTTTTACAAAGCCCATCCCTCGATAGAGATCGAGGGCCGAGGCCATGGTGGCGAGAGTATCGCCATATAGGTCGCGATAACCAGAGCGGCGTGCCTCCTCAGTCATCTTGCAAGCAACGAACCTGCCACGCCGCGATGCCGAAAGGCCGGGCGAACGTAGAGACGCTTGGCCTCGCACGCGTCCTGGCGCAGTGGGCGGAACGCAGCGGTTCCCGCCGGCTGTCCATCAATGCGCACGAGAAGTAGACGGCCTTCAGGCGGCGCATACTGTCCGGGAAGCGTGGGAAGCTCCTCTCCGAAGTCCTGGAAGTCGAGGGAAAGACCGAAAAACCGCCAGTATTCGCTCCAGAGTGCCTGGACGGCGACAATGTCACTCACGCTCGCTGATCTCACAATCTCTACTGACCAACCCATCTCTGCTTCAGACTAGCACTGCTCCGGTATCGACACGCGACTTGCGAACGCAATTGCGGCTTCGCATCTCGACCGCGCGCGCAATCTCGCCGTTACGTGGTCGCGGCTGTAATCGCCGTGGCGAATCCGTGCTTATAGCTTGTGCAATCTGTCCGCCATGGCGGATCGTTTCATTGGTTGTCACAACCCCCTTTTCCCTCGTGCTACCTTGTCCGTATGCCGGCGAACTTCAAAGCGGAACTGCTCGCGTGTTTTGGGCAGCCTGTCAGCGAGAATCCCACCGGGGCCATGCAGGAGGCCGCGTTTCGCGAACTAGGGCTGAACTGGCGTTATCTTACCGTCGAGGTGCCGACAGGACGGCTGCGCGATGCCATGCTGGGAGTGCGGGCCTTCGGGATGCACGGGCTGAACCTGACGATCCCGCACAAAATAGCGGTGATGGAGCATCTCGACGCAATCGCACCGGAGGCCGCCGTGATCGGCGCGGTGAACACGGTGCGCCGCGAAGGTGACAGGCTCATCGGAGAGAATACCGACGGCAAAGGTTTCCTCCGCGGCGTACGAATCGATGCCGGAGTCGACCCCAAGGGAAAGCGCGTAGTGGTGTTGGGCGCCGGCGGAGCGGCCCGCGACGTAGTCACCGAACTGGTCCTGGCCGGTGTGGCGGACGTACTAGTGCTGAACCGCACGGCCAAGCGGGGCGACGAGATGGTGGCGGACTTGGCGATGAAAACGGGTGGCCCGATCCGGTTTGAGGCGTGGCACGGTGACTATGGCGTCAGCGGAGACACCGACCTGCTGGTCAACGCCACTTCGATAGGGTTGTACCCGGACACGGAGGCTATGCCTCCGGTCGACCTGTCGGGAGCGCGACCCGGGATGCTGGTGAGTGACGCCGTGTTCAATCCCCCGGAGACGCGGCTCCTGGCAGCCGCCCGCCAGCGGGGATTGCCGGTACTTGACGGTCTTTCCATGCTGGTGTATCAGGGCGCCATTGGATTCCGATTGTGGACCGGCCAGGATGCTCCCGTAGCGGTGATGAAGCAAGCGTTGCGGGCGGCGTTGGGGCTGGCGTAGTGAAATACCGTTCCACTTAAGAAGGCGGGTACCCGGGGGGCCAGCCTGCCAGTCGGATGGTTTGGCGCCAACTCGTGGGAACTGCCTGGTGCTGGTAAAAGCCTCGGAAACGTTAGCACTCTATCGGCGTCCTGAGAAGTGGGAGCTGCACTTGCTCGAACCGGGCGTTAAGACCTGATATCGGAAGCGCTACGCGCGCCCTTCGGAATGGCCCGCAACTTGTTCTCGACCGCTTACCGCGGCACTGGAGTGGCGACACCTCTGATGAGCAGCCACAGCGCGGGGAAACCTCAAACAGGGCCATTGGTACACACATGAGCGAGGTGATCGGACCGCTGAGGAATCCTGCGAGCTGTAGCGGAAGGC
>CAZFOP010000425.1:0-3508 GCA_964520085.1 uncultured Solibacteraceae bacterium
ATCCCTTCACTTCCGTGCACGACGAGGATCTGGAAAAGCTGGTCTCCGATCCCGCTCGCTGCCGCGCTAAGTCTTATGACGTGGTGCTGAACGGTGTCGAACTCGGCTCTGGCTCGATTCGTATCCACCGCCGCGACGTGCAGTCGAAAGTTTTCTCCGCGCTCGGCTTCAGCGAAGAGGAAGCCCACCGCCGCTTCGGCTTCCTGCTGGACGCGCTCGAATACGGCGCTCCGCCGCACGGCGGCATCGCGCTCGGCCTCGATCGCCTGGTGATGATTCTGGCCGGCGAGAGTTCCATCCGCGATGTCATCCCGTTCCCCAAGACCGCGCGCGGCACGGACCTAATGTGCGAAGCCCCCGCGGCCGTGCCCGAACGTCAATTGCGCGAGCTGGGCATTATGTTCCGCGCAAGTAAGTAAACCGGCGAGCGTTACTGCGGCCGCGCCGCCGCGGCTGCTTCCAGTTGGGCCAATTGCTGGCGCACAGCGCCCGCATCTTTCGCGTCCGGGGCGAGCGCCAGGTATTCGCGGAAGTGCTGGGCCGCCTCGGCGTTCTGGTGCTTCGCCATCAAAACCATCGCCAGCACAAAGTTCAGCTTCGGCACCCGGTGTGTCTTGTCGATATGCAGCCCTGCGCGCGCCGCCGCCTCGGCGGCTTCCATACGATTCAGTCGCGAGTTGGCAATGGCGTTAAACAGGTACGCTCCGGGAAAGTCCTCCGAGTCGAGCTGGATCCAAGCCCGCGAATACGCCTCGGAAGATACCCAATCCTGCTTGCTTCCCGCCAGCAGGGTCAGGTGCTCGTAGGGCGTGAGGAACTTGGGATCGCTCGCCACGGCGTGCTTCCAGGCGTCGAGGGCGCCGGCATCGTCGTTGCGCTTCTGGCGCAGCAGGCCGAGTTGATGCCACGCAGCCGCGAAATTCGGGTACGCCGTCACCGCTTTGGTGAACTCGTCCACCGCAATTTGCGACTTCTCCTTCTCCAGCGCGTCAAGCCCCTTTTCGTAAGCCTTCCTGGCGGCCGCCGGGGCTTGCAGCGTGGTCGCACTCACGGTCAGGGCGCTGGCTTTCGATATCGGGTGCAGGGTGATGACGCCGAGGCGGGAATCGTCGAAATGGCTCGTCACCGCGATACTGAGCTTGTCCGACTGGTAACCGGCCAACCTGGCCTGCACTTCGCAGCCGCGCAACGCGTTGACCGCCGACGTCGAAAAGTCGTTCATCGGGCTGAGCGACGGCCCCATGGCCGCCGGCGGCATGCCGGTTTCGGACGCATCGGCCTGCGGCGAATCTCTCCCCGAAGCACCCACATGGAAACTGAAGCCACCTTTGGCGTCGGTCCAGGTTGCGAAATGAGCCTGGCCGTTGCACACGCGGATCATCGCAACCGCCTCCGGCGGCGGCGTTCCATCTTCCAGTTGCACCGCGCCACTGAAGTAGATGTCATGCTCCAGACGCGAGTTGTCTTGTAGCAGGTGCGGTGGCGTGGTAGACCCATACGTCGGCGATTGCGCCTGCGCTATGCCGGCCAACATCACGACCGCCAACATACCCAATCGATTTAGCATTCCGCCTCCAATTAGAGTTGATACGATTATGCGCCTGGAGGACGCAAAAAGGAATCGCATGGCGCCAAACGTTACGCAGGTGTGCGGCCAATCGAACGAGGAAGGGCAAACTAAAGCCTTTCCTTGCCTTCCCTGTCCACACAGCTCCGGAATTGTCAGACGGCTTTCGCACTCACGGGATCACACGCAAACTCTCGCCGGGAAGCTCGATTAGCCAGGTTTTTGGCTCGCCAAGCGCCGCGAACTGGCTGAGCGTGAGTTCAGCGATGATGGGACCGGCGAACTCCATCCGCACCGATTGTGTTCGCTCGGCGGTGCGCACCAATTCCCCGGGGACCGCGTTCGGCGACGACGGAGAATCGGCGCGCCGGGGGCGGACGGCCGCGGCGCGGATGGCCACCCATACGCGGTCGCCACGCAGATGGCCGGGAAGATAAGGCACCGTGAGCGCGAAACCGTCGAACTCCACGCGGCTCAGGTTGGCGGCTCGATCGAGCGTGGCGATGGTACCTTGCCAGATATTCTCGTAGCCGGCCAGCCGCGCCGCTTCCACCGTCGCCGGTTGGTCCAGCACCTGCCGCGGTACGCCGCGCTGCACAATGCGGCCGCCGTCGACGAGCGCCATCTCCGCTGCGACCGCGCAAGCAACGTCGGGATCCCGCGCCGCCATCAGAATTGGGCCGCGAAAATGGTTGCGAATCGAGCCAAAGAGCGCGCCATCGATTCCGGCATCGTCGGCCAACAGCAACTCCGGAGTCCCCAGCAGCGCGCGAGCAATCGAGCAGCGCAGCCGTTCGGCGGCTCCGGCATCGGCCGGCCGCAGCCCGGCCGCGGCGGCCAGCGTGAAGTGTTCGATGGCTTCGCCCACGCGGCGATGCCGCTCCAGACGCGGAAAACGCTGCGCCGCGAACTCCAGGTTCTGCCGCAGGGTTCGGTGTGGAAATAGCGAATCGGTCTGTGAGACGTAACCGCAGCCGCGGCGGACTGGCGGCAAATCGACGCGCGCCTGCCCATCGAACAGGATGGCATCGTTCAAGAGGACGCGCCCCTCGTCGGGCGTGGCCAGCCCGGTCACCATTTCGAGCAGCAGTGTCTTGCCCGCGCCCGCCGGCCCGATCAGCGCCGTAATGCCCGCGCCAAAGCTGAAATCGGCCTCCAGCGCGAACTTCGCCGAGACCCGCTTCTTGACACGAATGCTGGTCATCGGCCGGCCTCGCGGCGCAACCAAAGCCCGAGCGCGCTGCCTGCCAGAGCCGTCAACACAATGGCGCCAGCGGGCGCCACGCCCAGCCGGCCGATGATCCACAGCGCTACCGCCATCTCCAGCATCGTCTCCGCAAACACCTCCGCCGCCGCTGCCAGCGCCGCGCCACCGTCGAGCGGCAGCGCCACCGCCCAAAAGACGCGCCAACCGGAAGCGCCCGCCATGCGCGCCGCTTTCACGTAGCCTGGGTCGATCGATTGGAAAGCCGCGCGGCACTTGACCAACGTGTAGGGAACCGCGCGAACCAGTCCCGCCGCCACAGCTACCGGCCAGCCGAAGACGGGCGCGGCCAGCGAGGCGACGACCACCGCTGGAACCATCGAGAGGAATCGCGTGAGCAACGTGACTGCCGGCCAGTTCCGCCGCGCCATCCACCATGCAGGCCATGGCGCGACCAACAGCGCCACGGCGCTCACCATCAGCGCCACGCGCAAGCTGAGCCACAACGGCGACCAATCGGCTGTCATGCGGGACCTTCAATTATAGCGGCCGGAAGCGGGCGCTGAAGTGGCGCAGAAACGGCGGCTCCTCGGCGATCTCCAGTCCGCGTATGTCGCGCTTGCGGGCGTTGACCTCCAGCACCGCTTCCACCACGTAGTCGATATGGCTTTGCGTGTAGACCCGGCGCGGAATCGCCAGCCGCAGCAGCTCATGCCGCGCCGCCGCGCCGAACATCA
>CAZFOP010000426.1:0-3491 GCA_964520085.1 uncultured Solibacteraceae bacterium
GGCGAAGAACAATCCATGCGGATCTCGCCGTCCCAATCGAGCGTCATGAAGCGGAAAGTCGCGTCCGCCCAATCGTGCCGAACCGTAATGTGCAGGCCGTAGCGCTCCGCGATGCGGGCCCAGTAGACGATGCCCGCGCCGCCCAGCGGGTCGGCGCACAATGAGAGACCCTCGGAGCGGACGGCGTCAAGATCGAGCGCCGCGCCCAGGTCGTTGACGTAGCTTGAAACAAAATCGAAGCGCTGGGTGTTAGCGGCACCCAGCGCGCGTGTGTAAGGAATGCGCCGCACGGGCCGCAAACAATCGGCCAGGATGGCATTGGCGCGGTCCTGAATCTTGCCGGTGACGCCGGTGTCGGCGGGCCCGCCGTTGGGCGGATTGTATTTGAAACCTCCGTCGGCTGGCGGATTGTGCGAAGGCGTGATGACGACGCCGTCGGCGAATCCGGACGTACGGCCGACATTGTAGACCAGGATGGCGTGCGAGAGAGCAGGCGTCGGTGTATAGCCAAGCTCCTGGTCGATCATCGCCGTCACGCCGTTGGCGGCCAGCACTTCCAGTGCCGTCGCGAAGGCCGGCTCGGAAAGCGCGTGAGTGTCCTTGGCCACGAAGAGCGGTCCATCGGCGCCGAATTCGCGGCGCAGGTCGCAGATCGCCTGCGCTATCGCCAGGATGTGGTCCTCGTTGAAGGACCCCTTGCGCGACGACCCGCGATGTCCCGAGGTGCCGAAGGCGACTTTCTGCGCGGCCACGGAAACATCGGGTTTGGCCGTGTAGTAGGCCGTCAACAGTCGCGGCAAATCTTCGAGTTCTTTCTCACAGGGAGGTTGACCGGCACGCGGATTGATTGCCATGGACCCTAACTTACCTGTTTTGCCGGAGCTGGTGCAAATGGCAGAATGGCGAGTGCACTGGAAAAGCCAAGACGACTCCCGGCTCAGCAGGCTGACAGTTTGCGCCAGGGCGGCGGACATGAGGAATGCGCGCATGGGCACTGCGGGCGCCCTCCCGCAAACTCGTGATAGCCTGATAACCGAAGAGACATGCCGAAGCGCGGACAGCGAAGCACAGATTCCGGGTTCGGCCCAACGGCCTATCCGGCAACGGCCAGTCCACTTACCAGCGACCGTCAGGGAGCGATTCACACAGCTATTGCGGAGCGAACTCTAAGTTGCCGGGCCACGCTCCGCCTCGCAGTTTGGTTGCTGCTCGTCTGCACGCTGTCCGCAGCTACCCGGCCGCGATATGGCGGGACGCTGCGGGTGGAGATTCACGCCGCCATCGAGACCGCCGATCCGCCGCAGCTCGGGCCGGGAATGCCAGACCTGGCGCCTGCGTTTTCCATCACGCGCTGGGAAGCGGGCCGGCGCGCGACCTACGGCGCGAATGAGAACGCGCCCGGCGGACGCCCGTTTCTGGACGAGGTGCAGGTTGAGCTGGCGCGTCCGCCGCGCGATCAAGCCATCGATCTCGACGTGGGTAAAGCGGAGATGATCGAGATTCCTCCCGGCGAAGTCAGGCGCCAACCCACCGGACGCCGCACCTGGGTCTCGCAGCCGGTGCGCGTGTTGTTGCTCGAATTCGGCGCGCGGGTGGACGATCCGCGAACGAGGGAAGCTCTGGCGCTGGCAGTGGACCGCACGGCCATCTTCAACGTGCTGCTGCAACGGCAGGGCGAGATTTCAGGCGCGCTGCTGCCGCAGTGGCTTTCCGGCTATGCGTTCGTGTTCAACGCGGCTTCCGATGCCGCCAAGGCGCGCGAACTGGCCGCGGCCGTTCCCGCGCCGGCGCGCAGCTTCAGCATCGGCGTGGAGGATGCCGCGCTGCGGCCCATCGCCGAGCGCATTGCGCTCAACGCGCGCGACGCAGGACTGGCGGTGTCGTTGGCTGCGCAGGCTGGCGCCGCCGACGTGCGCCTGCTGGAGGTGCGCATCGCCACCGCCGATCCGCCGCGCGCGCTGGCCGCCGCCGCCGCCATGCTGGGCCTCGCTGCACCGCCGCGCATCGATTCGCCCGACGCGCTCTACAACGCCGAGCGCGACATGTTGGCCGGATTCCGCGTGGTTCCGCTGTTCCACCTTGCCGACGTCTACGGATTGGCCGCGCGCGTCAAGGGCGGGCCCGGCATTTCGCCGCTCGGCGAGTGGCGCTTGGAAAACCTGTGGCTGGAGGGTGGCCGGCCGTGACCTTCCGCACGCGCCTGCTGCTGGTCTACACGCTGGCCGTAGTTGCGTCGGTAGGGTTGGTGGAATGGCTGGTCACGCGCGCCACGCGCGAAGCGTTCGAGCGGATGGAGCGCCAGCGCGCCGATGCCCTGGTGGCGCAATTCCAGCGCGAGTTCGACCAGCACGGCCGGGAAATCGTCCGCGCCGTGAAGGATATCGCGCTTTCCGATGCCGCCGTTAATGTCGCCATCTCCGCGGACGACTCCGCCTACTACAACGAAGCCTCCGCCATGGCCCGCGCGCACGGTCTAGGGTTGCTCGAGCTGGTGGGCGACGATGGGGCTATCGTCTCTTCCGCGGAATGGCCGGTGCGCTTTGGGTATAAGGAAGATTGGCTGACCGCGCCATCGGCGTGGAAGCCGGGCGTGGCGTTCCTGCGGCGCGAAGAACTGCCGGATGGTTTCACGCTGGCACTGGCGGCGGTGGAAACAGTGAACGCGGGCGGCCGGCAGTTGGACGTGGTCGGTGGCCAGCAACTCGACCAGGGTTTCCTCGACACGCTGGTGCTGCCTGCGGGGATGCGCGTGTTGCTGTATCGCAATCTGGAACCGCAGTTTGCGCCGCATCTGCTGGCCGGCGCCGCCGACGCGGCGACCGACGCGGCGGAGTTCCAATCGTTGATCGAACGAGTCATCCGCGAGCGGCGTCCGCGCGCGACCACCTTGGGCAGCGGCGCGGCGGCGGAGACGGTGCATGCGCTGCCGCTCACTGGCATTGAGGACAACCTGCTGGCCGTGCTGCTGATCGCCAGCTCGCGCCGCGATCTGGTGGAACTGGAGAATTCGCTCGGACGCAACGGCGCGTGGGTGGCGGCGGGAGCTATCCTCACCGGAATCCTGATGGCGGGCTGGGCCACCGCGCGCGTCACGCGCCCGGTGCGGCGGCTGGCGGAAAGCGCCGGCCGGGTGGCCGCGGGGAATTGGAACTCGACGGTCGAGGTGACCTCGCGCGATGAGGTCGGCCAACTGGCGCACGCCTTCAACCGCATGACGCACGAGTTGGTAGAGCAGCGCCAGCGCCTGGTGCAGACCGAACGCGTGGCCGCCTGGCGCGAGTTGGCCAGGCGGCTCGCGCACGAGTTGAAGAACCCGCTCTTCCCTCTGCAAATCACGGTCGAGAATATGCAGCGCGCCCGCGAGAGCCATCCGCAAGAATTCGACGAAGTGTTCCGTGAAGGCAGCCGCACGCTGCTCGCCGAGTTGGCCAATCTCAAGCAGATCATCGCCCGCTTCTCCGATTTCGCCAAAATGCCCGCGCCGGAAATGC
>CAZFOP010000427.1:0-3479 GCA_964520085.1 uncultured Solibacteraceae bacterium
AGCTGGGCCTGAAGCAGAAGAGCCAAACTATTACGATGTTTTGCAGATCGGCGAGCAGGCCGAAGCCGAGACTATCTATCGCGTCTACCGGATCATGGCAGCTCGTTTTCATCCGGACAATCCGAAGACTGCCGACGTCGAGAAATTCCTGCAACTGAAGGCGGCCTATGAAGTGCTGTCCGACCCCGTCAGCCGCGGCGAGTACGATGCGCGCCGGCAAAAGCAGGACGCCGAGCCGATGCCAGTTTTCGAGCTCAAGGATTTTGTATCCGGCGTGGAGGCGGAGCCGAACCGGCGTTTGGGAGTATTGGCCTTGTTGTACAACCAGCGGCGCCAGGACCCGGATCATCCCGCCGTCTCGCTGCTCTTTCTGGAACACCGGATGGCGTTCCCGCGCGAATACCTGAACTTCACGATGTGGTTCTTGCGCGCGAAGAACTACGTGACTGCGGCCGACAACGCGGATTACACGATTTCGGCCGAGGGCGCGGAATTCGTGGAGTCAAATATCAGCAAGAGCGAGGCTCTTGCCAAACTTCTCTTTCCCGGCAGCGTGTAGCTGGACATGCCCACATCGGCCGCCACCGCGAACCTCGACAGACGCCTCGGAGTGCGAAACGGCGGTAGCCGGCCGGAAACGGAGCGACCAACGCCGCCCGTCGCTATGGAGCCGCCACGGTGAGGAAAGCGTCAAGCTGAGTGTCGGAGTCGCCCAGCAGCGCTACGATCAGGTGATCGCCCGCCGATAAACCCGTCGGCACCACAACGTTGATCTGATAGAGACCCGGAGCCACCAAACCTGCGTACGTGACTTGGGCCTCGGCCGCGTCAATGACCACGGTCGGCCAGGCAGGGAGCGGGAGCGGGGATGGGATGATTTGGCTAGTCGGCGCCAGCGGATCGGTGACACCGAAGCCGGTTCCATATAGCACGATGGTCTCGCCTGGCGCGGCTCCGGTGGTAGTAACACCGCTGATGAGTCCGGCGGGACCGATCAGCGAGCTGTTGGCGTGGGTCGCCGCGACGTAGATATGACCGTTAGTCGCATTGGATCCGATGGTGAAGAACGAAGGCGCGGTGAGCAGGGCCGTGGTCGATACAGCCGCGCTGGTAAGTCCGTTGTTGGTGGTCCGTATCCGAACCGGCCCCGGCACGATATCGGCGGGGACCAGGAAATTAATCTGCACATTGCTGACAAAACTCACGGGCGCAGCCTCGCCGTTTACAGTCACTCCCACTCCACCCACCGTGGTCGGCAGCGTGCTACCGGTAACTGTCCAAGTGGCGGGCAGGACCGCTAAGGCGGCGCCCTTCAGTGCAACCCAGGTATTCGGGGCGATGTCCCCGCCCAGGAAGCTGCCCGCATTCTGGATGCCCGTCGCGGAAAATGACGGAGCGGGCTGGATGCTGCCAAGTAGACCGTGAGACTCCACCGGATCGTTATTGGGACCTCCCCCGATACCGGCGGTAAAGTAGAGCGTGCCCGGGTCTTCGCTGGCAGCGCCACTTCCGAAATTCAGGCTCCATAGGCCCGGGAAAGATATCGGTGCCCCGGTAAGATCGTCCAAGGTGGCCAACCAAGTTCCGGTAATCAGGTCGTAGGCATTGATCTTCCCATCGCCAGAGTTGCCGACCAGCAGTGCTCCTCCGAACGGCCCGAAGGTGGAAGGAGCCAGCGCCATCCCCCAGGGCGAGTTCAGCGCCCCATTTGCGATCAGGTTGACAATCAACCTGCCGGTTTGATCGAACAGGGCGACGTAGCCGTTCCCGGGTCCGGCCACGTCATCGTGTTGAGCAGCGTCCTGCTTGGCGTAAGTAACGTAGATGTTTCCGCCGATGATGGCCAAGTTGAAGGGAGCGAACCCAGCAGGGACGGCCGGGTTCTCGAACGCTCCGGAGACATGGACGGGAGTCAGGCTGCCATCAAAAACATCAACGCTCCCGCCGTGAAAGTTGGCGGCAAATAATAGGGGTGCGCCCGTCACCCCACCCAATGCGCAGCCCTTGTAGACCGCGCCCGACGCTGAGTTGTCGAACAGGACCTCGGCTTCGGTGGAGCTCACGCCCGAATTCCAGCCCGTGATGAGGCCATCCTCGGAACAGAACAGGAACGACCCTGGCTTACCCGCGGCAACCGCGAAGGCAGAAGTGTCGGACGAGAACGTATTGAAAATCACTCCGGTAACCGGTCCGCCGGTCTTCGCGCCGCCGGCCGCCGGTATGTCGACAACTAACGACTTTGCTGCGCCGGTTCCATCGTACAGCGTCGAAGTGCCGGTAGCGTTGTTGCCAACCCAAAACGGAGTCGGTCCGAAACCGTTGCCCCACGGGTTCACGAGATTGGGATCCTGGTGATCCGCGACACCAGCTAAGTCGGAAACTAACTTATGTACTAGAAAGGTATTCGGAGCTGTCTGTGCCAACGCCCACGCACTTAGTGCTCCGACGATCGTCCCCACCCGGCAAACGGCGCGTGTGATTCGCGCGAATCGAGTCAGTTGGTCCTGGTTCATAGCAGCAGTGTACAGTGAGAAGCTGTGTGATAGACGTAAACTCGACATAACTGTGGCACTTACTCGGTGACAAAGTGTACGTATCCGCGCCAGGTCATTCCTGCCCTCAAGGTGGACCCGCGCCTTGCGGCCGGTTAGCGAATAACCGACGCTCTTATTCGCGCCGGTCCGATCTGAAGAGCCGGCCTTAGTCGGGCGCTCCGGCAGTCATGCTCACACGATTCAGGTCGAGGCCAATGCTGGCGCGCCGATAGAATCGCCATAATCCCAGGTGAGCCGGATTACGGACGGCAGTCGCCACCATCGAAATGGAGTCGAAGCTCCTGCCGAGAAGGCCGGGCCGATTCTAATCGTGCCCACAGCCGCAATCGCCAACCGCATGGTGGAACCGGATATGGAAAATGCCGGAGGGCCCGCCAATCCGCGCCTCCTTCCGGACATGAAGCAGTTGCTCTGCCTTGCGAAGCTTTGTCGCAGGATTGTTGTGCCGACCACCCAGGGTCCGCACAGACGGCCGCGCACCTGGGTTATCAATAGGCGGTCAGCGAAGCCCGTTTACGGCGGAGGCTTCCGGCGGCCAAGCCAAGAGGGGACCTCTGCGCGAATGCTACACTGAATCGGTGGCGTCGTTCGAGCACATCCTGTTCGCGGTGGATGAGACGGGCATTGCGCTGGTCACCATTAACCGGCCGGAAAAGCGCAACGCGCTCTCGCGAGCGGTGATGAGGGAATTGGGCGCGGCATTCGACCGGGTCGCGGACGATGCGGCGATCCGCGCGGCGATCGTCACCGGCGCGGGCGATGCGGCGTTTGTGGCGGGGGCGGATATAGGCGAACTTACGGCGCTGTCCGCGATGGAAATGCGGCGGTACGCGCTGGATGGGCAGCGCGCGTTGCGGCGGCTGGAGACGGCGGGCAAACCGTCGGTGGCGGCGGTGAACGGGTTCGCGCTAGGCGGCGGGCTGG
>CAZFOP010000428.1:0-3472 GCA_964520085.1 uncultured Solibacteraceae bacterium
GCGGCCGATTGGCCGCAGTGGCGCGGTGTGAATCGCGATGGAAAGTCGGCTGAGACAGGACTACTGGACTCGTGGCCGAAAGACGGGCCGCGCCTTCTGTGGAAGGCGCAGGATCTGGGGGACGGTTATTCCGGGCCTGCCATCGTGGGTGATCGTCTCTACGTGCAGGGTCAGCAGGGTGGGCAGCAGTTCGTCATGGCGTACAACGTCGATAACGGCAAGCAGCTTTGGAAGACGCCGGCAGGGAAACTTTTCAACGGGGATCGCGGGCATGGTCCCCGGAGTACACCCACGGTCGATGGCGCGCGCTTGTACGCCCTGTCCGCAGACGGCACGCTGGTGTGTCTGGAAACCGCCAACGGCAGACTGGTTTGGGAGCTGAACCTGGTCGAGCGCTTCGGCGGCCGGGAGCCGAATTGGGGGTACAGCGAATCGCCGCTGGTGGATGTCGGTCGCCTCATCGTCATGCCCGGTGGGCCAGGTGCGGCTGTGGTGGCCCTCGACAAGAACACGGGCGACGTCCTCTGGAGGTCGCAGAACGATCGAGCCGGCTATTCCTCGGCGATTGCGCTTGATATCGGCGGTACGCACGCTTTGGCCCTGCTCACTGGGGAAGCTGCCATCGGCCTGGACGCCAAGGATGGCTCGCCGCTCTGGCGGTACGCCCGGGTCGCCAATCGGGTCGCGAACATCGCCACACCAGTCGTTCACGATGGATACGTGTTCTTTTCGAGCGACTACGGCACCGGCTGCGCTCTGCTGAAACCCACGCCGGACGGGAAGACCGCCGAGGTCTATTTCAATCGGGACATGCGCAACCACTACACAACCTCCGTGCTGGTGGGCGACTACCTGTACGGGTATTCGAGTGAAATCCTCACCGCCATGGAATTCAAGACCGGCAAGGTTGTGTGGCGGAATCGCAGCGTCGGCAAAGGCAATTGCATCTATGCCGGCCAGCGCCTATATTGCATGGGTGAGGACGGCGCGGTTGGGCTGATCGACCCCACGCCCGCCGCCTACAAGGAAGTCTCGCGTTTCGAGATCCCGCGTGGCGCCTTCAACACTTGGACCCCGCCCGCCGTCGCCAACGGCCGGCTCTATCTGCGCGAGCAGAACAATCTTTACTGCTACGACATCAAGCGGTGAGGCGAATGCGCAAAATCGAAGTCATGAAACTGGCCGTTCTCTTGTGTCTCACGGTTTCCGGCTGCCTGCTGCTCGGGTCCGACTCCAGCGGCGATTGGCCGATGTGGGGCGGTACGCCGGACCGCAACATGGTGTCTCCCATGCAGGACATCCCCACTTCCTGGGACATCCAAACCAACAAGAACCTGAAGTGGGTGGCGAAACTCGGATCGCAAACTTACGGCAATCCCGTGGTGGCGGGCGGTCAGGTGTATGTCGGCACCAATAACTCACTGGCGCTCAATCCGCAGGAAGGCGGCGATCGCGGCGTGCTGATGTGTTTCCGCGAATCGGACGGCCGCTTTCTTTGGCAGCACACCAATCAGAGGCTGGCGGAGTCGAGCAAGGATTGGCCGGAGACCGGCGTCTGCTCCGCGCCGCTGGTGGAAGGCGATCGCTTGTACTATGTGAACAACCGTTGCGAACTGGTTTGCCTAGACGTACACGGCGACGGCAAAGGGAACGCCCGGGTGATTTGGAAGTTCGACATGGTTCAGGCTCTCGGCGTGTCGCCGCGCGAAAAGGCGGCATCGTCACCCGCGCTGTACGGCAACTTGATTATCGCTGCTACATCCAACGGCCGCGATGAAAATGGGCAGCGCGTGCCGGTGCCAACAGCGCCTTCCATGATTGCGGTCGATCGCGAAACCGGCAAACTGGTCTGGCAGGTGAATGAGGTGGGCGATCGAATCCTGGACGGCCAGTGGTCCTCCCCCGCTGTGGGCTCGATCGCCGGCGTAGCGCAGGCAGTGATTGGCGAAGGAGATGGCTGGGTGCGCGGTTATGAAGCGCTCACGGGCAAGAAGCTGTGGGAGTTCGACACCAATCCCAAGGATTCGGTCTGGCCGAAGACGCGTAACGAGATCGTCTCCACACCCGTGATCTGGCAGAACAAAGTATTCATTGCCAACGGCCAGGACCCCGAGAGCGGCCAGGGCCCCGGCCATCTCTACGCCATCGACGCCACCAGGCGCGGCGACATCACCATGAGTGGCCGGCTCTGGCAGTACGACAAAATCAAGCGCTCGATTTCGACCGGGGCGATCGCGAATGGGCTGCTGTTCTACGCCGATTTCACCGGCTATCTCCACTGCCTGGACGTGGTCACCGGCCAGCCGTACTGGACTCACGATACGCTCTCCGCCGTGTGGGGATCGCCGATGGTGATCGATGGAAAAGTGTACCTGGGAGACGAAGACGGCGATGTATTAGTGATGGAAGCGGGCAAACAGGAAAAGCTGATCGCCACGAACGGCATGGGAAGCAACGTCTACTCCACGCCGGTTCCCGCCAATGGAACCTTGTACGTGACTAACCGGGACCAGCTTTTTGCAATTGCCCGGAAACCGTAAGTGCACCGTTTCATGAATGGCAAGCTAAAGCATGCCCCACCAAGCCGCCCGATTTCTTCATTGGTGGGGCATGCTTTAGCTTGCCCGTTGTTCGTTTTCCTCTGTGTGGGCCTGCTGGGCGCGGCGGACGATTGGCCGCAATTCCGCGGAAACCCGCAACTGACCGGCGTTGCCGCCGGCTCCGTACCGGCGAATCTGAAGCTGCTTTGGAGCTATGACGCCGGTGACTCGATCGAATCTTCCGCCGCGATTTCGAGCGGCACGGTTTACGTGGGGTCGCAATCGAAAGACCTGCTGGCCGTCGATCTACAAACCGGGAAGCTGCGCTGGAAATACCGCGCCACCGATTCCATTGGCGAATCCTCACCGGCGGTGTACGAAGGTATCGTGTATGTGGGCGATCTGAATGGCGTCCTGCACGCGGTGAGGGCGGCCGATGGCAAGAGCTTGTGGACATTCAAGACCGAGGCCGAATTCCGCTCGTCGCCGGTGATTGCCGGGGACCGGCTGCTGATCGGTTCCTACGACGGCAACCTATACTGTCTTTCGCGGCGGGAGGGCAAGCTCATTTGGAAGTTGACCACCGGCAGCTACGTGCATGGGACGCCGGCGATCGAGGGTGGCGTCGCGTATGTCTCCGGCTGCGACGAAATCTTCCACGGAATTCGCGTGGCCGATGGCCAGGAGGTGGTGCGCTTCCCCGCTGGCGGGCCGGCCGGCGCATCTCCGGCGATCATGGGCGACTGGGCCTGGTTCGGCAATTTCAACAATGAAGTGGTCGGCGCCAGTGTGCGGCAGAAGCGCATTCTCTGGCGATACGTGCGCCAATCTGCCCAATTCCCGTTCTACTCCTCAGCAGCCGCGGCCGGTGACCGTATCGTTCTGGGCGGCCGGGACAAGCTGGTGCATTGCCTGAACGCAACCACCGGCAA
>CAZFOP010000429.1:0-3465 GCA_964520085.1 uncultured Solibacteraceae bacterium
CCGAAGTCAACATCGGCTTCAAGACCGCCGGGCGGCTCATCGAGCGCACCGTGGATGAGGGCGATCTGGTCAAGAAAGGCCAGTTGATCGCGCGCCTGGACCGCGACCAATTGACGGCCCAGCGCGAAAGCCTGACCGCGGCGCTGTCGTTGGCGCAGGATCAACTGGCGGAGGCGGATACCTCGCTCGCCTGGGAGAAGGAGACACTGTCGGCCGACATCGAGCAGCGGCGCGGCGACCTGGCCGCCACCGAGGCTCGCCTGGCGGAGATGAAGAACGGCTCCCGTCCGCAGGAGATCCAGGAGGCCAAGGCAGCCGTGGATGCGGCGCAATCCGAGTTCGATCGCGCCAAGAAAGACTGGGACCGCGCGCAGACGCTATTCAAGAACGACGACATCTCCGCTTCGCAGTACGACGAATTCCGCAATCATTGGGAGAGCGCCGACGCCGCCTTGAAGCAGGCCAACCAACGCGCCGCGCTGGTGTTCGCGGGACCGCGCGTGGAGCAGGTGGATGGCGCCGCGGCGCAGGTGGTACACGCGCGCGGCGCGCTCAAAATGGCGGAGGCCAACGCGCTCGAGATGAAACGCCGCGAACAGGAACTGACCACGCGCCGCGCCGAAATCGACCGCTCCCGCGCCAACATCGCGCAGGTGGACGCGCAACTCGCCGACACGCTGGCGGCGTCGCCGGTGGATGGCGTGGTGCTGGTGAAATCCGCCGACGTTGGCGAAGTGCTGGCCGCCGGCGCAACCGTGGTCACGATCGGCGACATCGGGCATCCCTGGCTGCGCGCATACATCAACGAAACCGATTTGGGCAAAGTGAAATTGGGATCGAAAGTGCGCATCACCACGGACTCCTATCCCGGCAAGTCTTACGACGGGCGGGTGAGCTTCATTTCCTCCGAGGCCGAGTTCACCCCCAAGCAGATACAGACGCAGGAAGAGCGCGTCAAGCTGGTGTACCGCATCAAGATCGACGTGGACAATCCGCGGCAAGAGCTGAAATCGAACATGCCGGCCGACGCCGAGATTGTGCTGGAGTAAAGGGGCGGCAATGGGTTGTCCAATCGCCCGGAACCGCTTCGTTGAGAATCGCGCCGCGGGGCGGGAAGAAAGGCCGAGACGACTCTCGGCTCAGCCGGCTTGACAGGCGGCGCCACGGTGCACCGCGGCCGGGCGGCACGGGTATCGGGTCAGGAGCTCTCAGCGGAGATCGAGAAAGAAGCCATGCAGCCCATCATTCAAACCACCGGTCTGACGCGCCGCTTCAGCGACATGACGGCGGTGGACCATCTGGATCTGTCCGTGGAGCAGGGCGAAATCTTCGGCCTGGTGGGACCGGATGGAGCGGGCAAGACCACTACACTGCGCCTGCTCTGCGGGTTGCTCGATCCTACCGAGGGCAGCGCCCGAGTGGCCGGGTTTGACGCCGCCCACCAATCGCAATCGGTAAAGGATCGCATCGGGTACATGGCGCAGCGGTTCGGGCTGTACCAGGACCTCAGCGTCCAGGAGAACATGAATTTCTACGCCGACCTGTTCGGCATCCTGGGCGCGGAGCGCGCCAAGCTGAGCGCGGACCTGCTAAGAATGACGCGCATGGAGCCGTTCCGCCAGCGGCAGGCCGGCAAACTTTCCGGCGGCATGAAACAGAAGCTGGCGTTGATGTGTACGCTGCTGCATCGCCCGCAAATCCTGTTTCTGGATGAGCCGACCAACGGTGTGGACCCGCTGTCCCGCCGCGATTTCTGGGCCATCCTCTATCAGTTGCTGAAAGACGGCATCACGATTCTGATGACCACGGCGTATCTGGACGAAGCCGAGCGCTGCAACCGCGTCGGCCTGATGTATAAAGGACGGCTGATCCACTGCGATACGCCGGAGGCGCTGAAGCGCCAAGCCGGCGTGGAAACTCTCGAAGGTGTATTCGTCAAAGGCGTGCATGCCGCCGAGGCGCTGGAGGCCGTATGAGCGTTTGGGCGCGCGACCTGGTGAAGACGTTCGGCGATTTCGTGGCGGTGGATCACGTGACGCTCGAGGTGGAGCGCGGCGAAATCTTCGGCTTTCTGGGACCCAATGGGGCAGGGAAGTCCACCACCATCCGAATCCTCTGCGGGCTGATCACTCCCACCTCCGGTCTCGCGCTGGTGAACGGCATCAACGTAGCCGAAGATCCCGAACAGGTGCGGCGCAACCTGGGCTACATGTCGCAGAAGTTCTCGCTCTACGACGATCTGACGGTGGAGCAGAACATCGACTTCTTCGCCGGCCTGTACGGTGTGCCGCGCGCGCGCCGCAATGAGCGCAAGGATTACGCGCTCGAAATGGCACGGCTCACCGAACGGCGCAGTGCGCTGACTGGATCGCTCTCCGGCGGCTGGAAGCAGCGGCTGGCGCTCGGCTGCGCAATCCTGCACGATCCGCCCGTCCTGTTCCTGGACGAGCCGACCTCCGGCGTGGACCCGATCGTGCGGGGCGTCTTCTGGGACCTGATTCGGGGCCTCGCGAAGACCGGCCACACGGTCCTGGTCAGCACCCATTACATGGACGAGGCCGAATACTGCAACCGGCTGGCGCTGATGCACCGCGGCATGGTAATCGCGCTCGGCGCGCCGGCAGAGTTGCGGCAGCGGCCTAGCGCGCACAGCTTGCTGCGCCTGGATAGCACGCAGCCGCTGGAGACGATGCGCGCCCTGGAAGATCTCCCCGGCGTCGTGGATGTCGCGGTCTTCGGCGGAGGTCTGCACGTGACGGTGGACGATCCGGAAGCCACCGCCGAACGGATCCGCGGCAAACTGGCCGCGGCCGGCATCGAGGTGCGGCGCCTGGAGAAGATTCTGCCCTCGCTCGAAGACGTGTTCGTGTCGATGATCGAAGGCGAAGAGCGGAGGGCCGCGTGAGCTACCGGCGCATGCGTGCGGTCTTCGTCAAGGAGTTGCACCACATCACGCGGGACAGCCGCAGTCTGCTGCTGGCGCTGGCCATGCCGGTGATGATGCTACTGCTCTATGGTTACGCGCTGAGCCTGGACGTGGATCATATTCCAGCCCTGGTGTACGATCAGGACGGCACTTCCGCCAGCCGCGACCTGGTGCGCGAGTTCCAGGGCTCGCGGTTCTTCGATATTCGGGGATTCGCGAGCGGTTACCCGCAAATCGAGCGCGATATCAATTTCAGCCGGATACTGATGGGCGTTGTGATCCCGCGCGATTTCGGACACGACCTGGAATCCGGCCATGGCGCCGAGGTGCAACTACTCATAGATGGCAGCGATTCGAACACTTCCTCGATCGCTATCGGTTACGCCGAAAGCATCGTGCAGATGTACTCCGCCAGCGTACGCGTGCGCAACGTGGCGCCGCCCCGGCCACCAGCGGTCGAGGCCCGTATGCGCGTCTGGTACAACAGCTCGCTCGAATCGAAGAACTACGTGGTGCCGGGGCTGATCGCGGTGATTCTG
>CAZFOP010000430.1:0-3459 GCA_964520085.1 uncultured Solibacteraceae bacterium
AACAGCAGCCCATCGTGACGAAATTCCTCAAGATGTTGTTTCTGTCCAAACTTCAAGAGGAGATAGACTAGCCTTTGTTCCGGTTGATCCATTTTCTGTGGGGTCCAGGCCGTTTCTTTAGAAATAACATATTCGCTCCAAGATGATGGCGGGATGGGGCGAGCCCTGGCCCGCAGAAGCTGATCGAGTATTTCTTGAGAGACGCGTGACGGGCTACGTGTTTCCAGTGTTTTAACGGCGCTGCTTCGGATGGGCCATAGGTTATTCGTTATCGCTTTCCCAATAGATCACAAACCATTGGCATTCGGGCCGACTGGAACGCGGCGCGGAGCCCGCGCCTGGTGTGCTGCCAAATCCGCGAAGGCCGCCCCCTACCCCATCTCCAGGCGCACCACGGTTTCCAGATGGAAGGTCTGCGGGAACAGATCCACCAGTGTCATCGCGGCGATGCGGTAACCGGACGCAGTCAGCGAGGCGAGATCGCGTGCGAGTGTGGCCGGATCGCAAGCGACAATTGCCAGGCGGCGCGGCTTCAGCGTGGCCAGTCGTTCGACCATGGCTTTGCCTAAGCCGGCGCGCGGAGGATCGGCCAGCACGAAATCGGGGGTGCGCTCGAGTTTTGCGAGCATGGCCTCGGCGGTGGCCTGTTGTGCCTTCACGCCGGGCAGGCCCGCGCGTTCGGCGTTGAAGCGCAAATCGCGCACGGCGCCGCCACCGGCTTCAACCGCGCTCACGCGGCGAAAACGCCGCCCCAGCGCGAGCGAAAAAAGTCCCACCCCGGCGTATAGGTCGAGCGCGGTTTCGCCTTCGGCGCCAGCCAGCGCGGCTTCCACCAACTGGTCGGCCAGGAAACGGTTCACCTGGAAGAAGGAATTGCTGCTCACTCGGAACCGGCCGCCGTAATCGAGCGCGCCCTCCACCAGCCCGGGAATTCGCTCACCGCACCACTCGAAGAAGCGGCGCGCCACGGGCCGCTTGGTGTCGATCACGTTGATCTGCACACGCTCCTCGTCGCTGAACACCTCGATGGTCTCCATGAACAGCGGCCAGCGCGGTTCCTGCGCCATCTGGTTGAGGGCGGCGATGGCCTGATTGATTTTGGGCGACGAAATGGGGCAATCGTCGATCGGGCACAGGCTGTGCGAGCGCGGTTCGCGATAGCCGATCTTGCGGCCTTCGACGTGCAATTGCGCGCGGTTGCGATATCCCCAGGCGGGACCGGTCACCGCGGCAATCTCGGCCGGCGGTTCGATCTTCCCGATCCGCCGTAGTTCCTCGACCAGGATGGTGCGCTTGGCCTGCAACTGGTATTCGTACGGGGCGTGCTGATAGTGGCATCCGCCGCAATGCCCGAAAACCGCGCAGCCGGCGGCTACCCTTTCTGGCGCGGCCTCCAGCACTTCCAGCGTGCGCGCCTGCACCAGGCCGGGTTTCTCGCTACGCGCGGCGGCGCGGATGCGCTCGCCCGGCAACACGAACGGCGCGAACACCACGCGCCCATCCAGACGCGCCAGCCCGTCGCCGCCATACACGAGTTTTTCCACCTGCACTTCGAAATTGCTTAGGATAGAATTTACTCCCGTATCACTTACCATGAAAACACGAGTCTTCTCCGGCATGCAGCCAACCGGAAACCTGCATATCGGCAACTACCTGGGCGCGCTCCAGAACTGGGTGCGCATACAGAACGATTATGAGTGCATTTTCTGCATCGTCGATTTGCACGCCGTCACGGTTTATCAGGACCCCGTCGAGCTGCGCCACAAGATCGAAGAAATAGCCGCGCTCTATCTGGCTGCCGGAATCGACCCCACCGCTTGTTCCATTATGGTGCAATCGGCAGTGCCTGCGCACGCCGAGCTCGGGTGGATGCTCACCTGCGTCACGCCGGTGGGCTGGCTGGAGCGGATGACGCAGTACAAGGCCAAGGCGGGGAAGCAGGAATCGGTGAGTTCCGGCCTGCTGCAATACCCTGTGCTGATGGCCGCCGACATACTGCTCTACCAGGCCGGAATCGTGCCGGTGGGCGAGGACCAGGCCCAGCACCTGGAGCTGACGCGCGACATCGCGCAGCGCTTCAACTCGCTCTACGGCGACACGTTCGTGGTGCCAGGCACCAGCCTGCCTGCGGTGGGCGCGCGCATCATGGGCCTCGACGATCCCACGCAGAAGATGAGCAAGTCGGCCACCGGGCAGAACCACGCGGTAGCGTTGCTCGATCCGCCCGCCACCATCCGCAAGACAATCATGCACGCCACCACCGATTCGAACCCCGCCGTGGATTTCGAAACCGCAGGCCCCGGCGTGCTCAACCTGCTCTCGATCTACCAGGCCTTTTCCGGCGACACCGACGATGCGATGAAGTCACGCTTCACCGGCATGCGTTACGGCGATTTGAAAAAGCAGGTGGCCGAGATGGCGATCTCTCACCTGGAACCCTTTCAGCAGCGCTATCGCGAAATCGTAGCCGACCCGGGCTACCTGGCCGGCGTGCTGCGCCTAGGCGCCGAGCGGGTAGCCCCCATCGCCAACCAGACCGTGCAACTGGTGAAGGAACGCATGGGCCTGTACGTGGGCTGAGGGCCTGAACGTCCGCCCGGTGGATTCGGGAGTCTGGTACTCAGATAGCAGAACCCTGCGCGAGGATCGCCCAACCGGGAGTATTCGCCGCTTCGGCGTAGGGTCGAATTCGAGCGCGAATTGCTCCGGCGAGCCCCGGTACCGCGCACGTCCCAATCGGAGACGGCGTTTTCCCAGGAACGGACAGGCGGCTCGATGGGCTTGATAGGTCCCTTCCCAACTGCTGCGCAAGTCACAGGTAGGACAGACGATCGGTTTCTGTCGTCTGTCAAGGCGCCCGTGTGTTGGCGAAACTCAGAAGGCCACGAAAGGCGATGGCCCGTCCTGCGTGGTACGTCGCTTGCTCGACAAGCGGAGTGGGAGGTGTCTGATGGCACGGAAAGAACGCGTTCAGGAACCGATCACCGGTCTGGTGCGGCCGGATTACCTTGAGGAACGCATCCAGGCAGGCTGGCGGCTGGTGGGCCTCGAGTGGGAGCGCGATGCGGCGGAAGCCGCGCCCCCGCAACCGCTGGGCTGGGTGGAGGAAATTCCATACGGCCTGCAAGTGTCCGACGATTGCGCGCAACTGGTGGGCAACCCAGCCGAGGTCGAAATTATCGTGCTGGCGCTCGATATGATTGTGGAGGATTGCCCGCTGTCACGCGTCGCCGACGAGTTGAACCGGCGCGGCTACCGCACCCGCCGTGGCGAATCCTGGACGCCAACCGCGTTGTTCAACCTGTTGCCGCGTATGATCGCCGTCGGCCCGCGCGTCTTCAACAGCGAAGAATGGATGACCCGCCGGGAACGGCTGCCGAAGGTGGTGTGAGGGCGGGCGGGAACTGGAGTGAACCCCAAAACTGAGACAGCGAGTTAAGGGAACAAATACATTGAATG
>CAZFOP010000431.1:0-3436 GCA_964520085.1 uncultured Solibacteraceae bacterium
GGCAGATGTTGGAATGGTTCAGCGCGGCAATCGCGCGGGCTTCGCGCTCGAAGCGGTCACTAAACTGCTGCCCGGAAACTTTGATGGCCACATCGCGCTGGAGCCGTGAATCGTGCGCGCGATAAACTTCGCCCATTCCACCCGCGCCGATGGGCGCAACGATCTCGTAGGGCCCGAGTTTTGTCCCGGCAGAGTACGCCATGCGGGTGAATCAACCAAGTGTAACCCATCCTGTGGTCGATAGGTCCGGGATACGCGCTACTCGGAGACTGCGCTCGCCATGTCCGTCCCCTTCGACCTCTGTACGGATGGCCGACAATACGGGAGTAATCCAGCCAGTGCGTTTCCAATGAGTTGCTTACGGTGGATTCTGCGCCGTGGTCGGCGCGTGACACTGTGGACGAACGGTACGCTGCGCTGCGGCTGTGGTCCTCTATTTTGTCGGCGGCTTCCAGTTCAACAGCAAATGAATCGGCTCGGTTGAGGTGTCGTCGAGTTCGGTGTCGATGAGAAACCGGCCATCGCGCGCGACGTCGTAGTTCGGCCTGCTGACCCCCGGCGCGATGTGAGTCTGAAACAACGCCTCAGGCGTCCCGGGTACAAACGTCGCGCCCGAGGCAGCCGCCGCTACAGCCATCAGCTTGTTACCCGGAGCACGGCGTACAGTCCCCAGCCTTCGACGTTGGTGCTGTTGAAGGTGAACATGGCGCGGGCGAAGGACACGCCGTGCTCCACCCTGTTGTCGAATTGCAGCTCATGACCGGGGCGCGCTTCATGCGCGGTGAGGGTCCACGCGGCGGCAAAGGTGAAGTCGTCGTATTTGAGGGATTGGCCGCCTGCGCCGATGGTGCCCATGGGCAGCACGAATTGACCGCGCTCGCCGTGATTGTTGAGCAGCGGAGGAGGGCGCATGTGCGGAGCGGGTTTCTGCGGGGTACGGCGCAGGATGGCCTCGATATCGGCGAGGGTCTGCCGGTAACGCGGCAGGACCTGATCGGGCGCGAGCTGATCCTTCTATAGTGCCGTTAAACGTGTTCAGGGCGAGGAATGCCCCGCCCTGAACGAAGCTGCAGTTCCTGTTCTCGTTTCCTGCTCTAGGAGCAGGGGATCGACTGCTCGGCGGTCTGAATCTGGAGGGTCAGTGCCTGGCTTTGGCCCGAGCTGAGCAAGCCGGCCTGCACCAGACCGGGAAGCCCGTTCAGGTAGTCCGTCAGGATTCCGCAGGCGACCCCGGGATCGCTCTTGAGGTCCTGCGCCACGGCGATCGTCTCTTGCGCCAGCTTTTCCAACAGTTCGAAGGTCGCCTCCTGCGTCGCGTTCGGCGCCATCGCCAAAGAGCCGATGCTCGTGCTCGGCATCACCAAAGTCCAGGTCGTGCCGCCGTCCGTCGATTTCGAGACGCCAGTGGCGCCCCCTAGGTACAGGGTCCCGCCGCTGGTATCGCCGGGATCGATGACTAGCGGACCCGTTTGCGTAAACTCCGTATTGACAGAAGGCAGCGCCCCGGCAACACTCCATGTGTTGCCCGTATCGATTGACTTATAGACCGTGTTGGTCTCGGTGGCGCACGTCTCCGGCGTCCCCGAGCAGTTTGTCCCGACGGTCGCGTCCACGTACACGGTTGACGGAGTATTCGGGTCAATAGCTATCGACTGAGTGAACCCGCTCAGCGGGCTAGTCCAGGTTGTTCCCCCGTCCACGCTCTTATTCAGTGCGAACGGGCCGGTCGCAAAAACGGTCGAATCGTCTACCGGATTGATCGCGATCGAGAACACGAAACCAAACGGAACGCTCAGCGGCGTCCAACTGGCCGCTGCATTCGTGGTCTTGCCCGCCTGGAGCCCCGTGTTGCCTCCCACGTACAGGGTGTTGGGGTTGAGCGTATCCACGGCGAGCGCCAGCACGGAGAAAATGCCGCCTGGGCTTACGGCCAGGCCGTTGTCCATTTGCGTCCAGTTGACTCCGCCATCGGTGGACTTAAACACGCCGCCGCCGGCAAATACTCCTCCGCCGGCGTAAACCGTGTTCGTGTGGGCGGGATCGATCACGATGGTGTCAATGATGGCCGCGGCCGACAGACCATTGGTCTCCTTGGTCCACTTGGTGCCGCCGTCGGTGGTCTTGTAGACCGTGTCGTCGCTGCCGGCGTAGATCACGTCCGGTTTCGTTGGGTCGATCGCCAGCGCAGTTGTTTCGAATGCCGAAGTAAGGTTGGTCCAAGTGGCGCCGCCATCGGTGCTGCGCCAGACCCCACCGGTGCCTCCCGCGTAAACAGTGGTTGGCGGCGCGGCCATGGCCGGTATCCCGCTCAGCAACACGATGGCTGCCGTCAGGCCCGCGAACTGCGCCGTCAGAAACAGTTGAGATGCACTTCGTGCTCTTGGTTGGTTCATGCCCCCTCCATATCATTAATCCGGGATTTCCCCTATGTGTTCTCCCGGATCCGTTCAGTATACAGGAAACCGGGGTTTTTCGATTCACAGATTTCGATTTTCGGTAAGCTTACCGCATCAAGTTGCGGGTGGGTCCTGGATGACGGGCTACTCGGAAACAGCGAAGCGGCCGGCTTGCTTGCGGAGTTGGCTACCGATAAGGAACCTTAATGCTCGCGTGGTACGGGCGCTGGTCACGCCTGGACGGGTCTACCGTTTGGCGTCTAGCTGGCCAAATTGATTACGGCTGGTAACCCTTCAGCGTTTGTCGCCGGGTAAACCGCATGAGGTCAAACGCTTCCGCGCGAACTTACCCGCGACCTAAAACGATATTTTAGCCGATAGCTGAAACTCTCGCGGTGTGCCGCGTCCCGTCGCATAGTTACTGATGGTGGTTGTAATCGTGCCGAAGTTGGTCTGAGAAAAGTCCGCATTAGGAGCGCCATATTGAGCGCGGTTGACAACGTTGAACACGTCGGCCCGCAGGCGCACTTTCATGCGTTCCGCAAGGGAGACGTCCTTCGCTAATGCGAGCTCCACCTCCGAAATGGCCGGGGCGCGGAAGGCGTTGTGACCCAGATTGCCAAACGTCCCGGAAGCGGGCGTGGAAAATGCGGCCGGGTTTACCCATTCACCGGGAGTGGATCCGTCTGGTGGAGTGAGCGAGACACCATACACATAATTCGGCCGTTCATTCCCGCTGATTGCGTAGTCGCCCGGCACGGACCCATTCGAACGATCATTGGTGATGTTGAAAGGAAGGCCGGTTTGAGACGTTCCGATTGCGCTCAGCGTCCAGCCGCCTAATACGGTCCGCACAATACCAGGAGTGCTGAGGTATTGCTTGCCCTCTCCGAATGGCAACTGGTAAACGGCGGAGAGATTGAATAACTGGCGGACGTCGTCGTCGCTGCTCCCCTTATCGCACGATCTGCAGAAGGAATCCTGCGGTGTGTCGGATTCCCCGCCGCCAATGCTCCCGTCGTTGATCGAATGAGACCACA
>CAZFOP010000432.1:0-3434 GCA_964520085.1 uncultured Solibacteraceae bacterium
CGATTTTCTGGTGGAGAAACTGCGGCGGGTGCGCGTCGGCCCCATCGAGCTGGGACCGCTCAAGCCCGGCCATTTCCGCCACCTGACGGAGGACGAGGTGGACAGGCTGCGCAGCGCGTTGCGCACGAAGCGGGCCGCGCCTAAGCCAGAGGGCGCATGAACCGCATCGCGGACATTCTCGGCGGAGCCCGCACCATCGCCGTGGTGGGCCTTTCGGCCAGGCGCTTCCGCCCCAGCTTTGGCGTGGCGGAATACTTGCAGCGGGCCGGCTACCGCATCATTCCGGTCAACCCGAATATCGCCGAAGTGCTGGGCGAAAAATCGTACCCATCGCTCGACGAAATTCCCGAGCCGGTCGACATCGTCGATATCTTCCGCCGCCCGGAGCACGTGCCGGAGATCGTGGTATCCGCCATTCGCAAGGGCGTGAAGACGATTTGGATGCAGGAAGGCGTGGTGCATGAGGAGGCCGCGCGCCGCGCCGAATCCGCCGGCCTGACGGTAGTGATGGATCGCTGCATCCTGAAGGATCACCGCCGCCTAGGCATCAAATAGTAAGACGCGGCGAAGCGATCGCAGACACGGATGCACGCCTCGCCGACACCAGTGGCTCCGATCGATTCTCTTCGAACCGGCTATGACTCCCGCACTCCTGCCAGCCGGAACAGCCCCAGCGTAGTCCGCGTTGCCGTTTTGGGTTCTGGCGCGCCGCCGAGGTAGTTGCCCACCATCTGCCGCGTTTGCTTGCATACCAACGTCCGCTCGTCGAGGAACTGGCCCATGCCATAGGCCTCGTGCAACTCGGCTGAGCAATCGCCAATCGTGGCGCACACCGGACGACCCAGGACACATTCCAAATCGCTGGTGGAATGCGATATTCCCTTCGACAGCCGATTGAGAATCAACTGCGTGCGTCCGCCCGTGATTCCCGGCTCGAGCAGTTTGTTCAAGACACGGCCGGCCTCGTACAGCGATGGAATCTCCGGCGTGGTGACGACAAACAGCTCGCTCACCTCTCCCGTCAGGCTGAGGGAGAGATCGTTGAGACGTCCAAGATCCACGACGATGTAGCCGTAAAGCGCTCGCGCAAACCTCAGAACGTGGCGAACGCGCTCGCCGTTCAGCGGATCGTGATACCGAATCGCGCCGGGCGCCTGCAGGACGTCAACCCCTTGTGGCGTGCTGCATACCAGGTTGTTCCAGTAGGACACGTCCAGGCGGTGCAAGTTGGTGGACGCCTCCGCGGCCGTGTACTCGCAGTGCACCTCCATCAGAAATGAAGCCGATGCGGAACTGACGTCCAAGTCCACCAGCAACACCTTCTTCTTGGTTTGCCGCCGCAGCTCCAACGCCCAGTGGCACGCCAGTGTGGTCGCGCCCACTCCGCCCTTGGCGCCGAGTATGCCCACAACCGGCGCCATCCGGATCTCGGCGGGATCGGAGGAATGGTGCCGCCGCAGCATGGCGTAGTGCAGGGCACGAGCCAGCGCTTCGCCTTTCAGGGTGCCCTTCACCAGGCAGTCCTGGGCGCCCCGCTCTACCGCAGCCATCGCCATCGAATCGCTGTCCAGCCCGGTGAGCGCCACGATGGGCAGCCCAGGCGCGTGCCGTTGGACGGTCAACAATGTCTCGAGCCCGTGCGAGCATGCCAGCGAGAGATCGACCAGCGCAACATCGAATCGGCGCAGTGCCAGTGCGTTTAAGGCCGCCACGAGGCTGTCGGCAGTCTGCACCCGAAACATGTTTTCGGCGTCGGCCAACATCTCCTGCACCACACGGGCATCGCCGAGATTATCTTCCACCAGCAGAACTTTGCACTCCGGCATAGGCGACTCTTCGTCCGCTACCTTGCTATGCGTCCCCCGTCTCCGCTCGCCGCAAGATTGCGCGTGAAGCTCCGGCCGTATTGCGGCTTGTTTCGCGTCCACTCCGAAGTCCTTCCAGAGGCCATCGATGGCAAACCCCGGCCGGTCCTGTGCGGGCGAGTCATAGAATCTCCATCAAAAAGCCGCAAAGATCCTGGCTGCTCAAGCGGACGGGGCACTCCACCGTTCCTGTCGGTAACTCGCCAGTCCCGCCGGCGTTACTCTCCCGATGGGGGGCGACTTCCGCAGGTCCTCTCAGCGAGTTCTGGATGCCGCTCCGCAGGTCCCATACGGGCTCGCACCAATGTTCCCGTTCCATATCGACGCGCTGTCCGACTTCTTGCACGGCGGCACCAACACTGGCTGGCGCCTGCCCCAACCGGCGAAGGATTTCCTCGCCATCGGCTTCCAGAAACAGAGCCAGAAGTTGAGGCGGGTATAGGGTCTGGTTTCGTCCGTTATTTCTGATCTTGTAGATTCCTTCCGCCGTGCAATAAGGCTTGCGCGGGCCGGAGGGGATCTCGATCCGGTAGAATGGCTTTTCGGCGCGGTTCTCGACAAAAATCGAAACCGGCACGGGCGGCACGCACTCGCTCGCTGTGGCCAGGATCTTCCGTCTCTCCGGATCGCCAATCGCACACCCGGCTATCGCGGCTCCCCACCTGCCGGTCCCATGCTTCGTTCCATGAACGCCAATCAGGATCGCGCCGCCCGTTTTCGAATTGGCGAAGCCGACAAAATCGTCGCTTTGCAGCCCCAACATGGATTTCTTGAACTCCACATCGTGGTCTTCCGCCCGGCTCAGCAGCCGGCGTGCGCGATCCGAGATCGCTTGCAATACCCTGTACTCAAGTTCTACGGAGTCCAGGTTGCCGGCGGAGAATTGCTTATCATGAGCCACGAGCGCATTGTCCTTGGTCATGGTGCTACTGATTACGATACTGTGATCCGATTTGCTGCGCACCCCATGCTGGCAATGAAGTTTCGCTCAATCCGGCGCCGCAAAGCCCTTACTATCGCGTAAGGTGACCGGCTGACTCAGCGCCTGGCGCGGCGCATGGTACAGTTTCCTGAAGATGTAATCACTGTTTGAATCCATCGCGGGCGCGCGCGTTTTCGATCTGGCGCAGCCGTACTTTCCCGGCATGCCGCATCACCCCACCCATCCTCCGTTTCTGTACGGACTGGTGAAGCAGCACGGCGAGTTCGTTGGTCCGGCGGGGAACAGTTCCGCGGCGGATTCGCTCGCGCTGGGCAGTCACGTGGGCACTCACATCGACGCCCTATGCCATTCTTCCCGCGGCGGCAAGTTGTTCGGCGGCGTCGAGGCCGCGTCCGCGCAGTCCTCCCAGCAGGGCTTCACTGCGCACTCGATCGACACGGTGGCCCCCATCGTTCGCCGTGGCGTTCTGCTCGACGTGGCCGGGCACGCGAGAGTGGATGCGCTACCGCCCGATTTCGAAATCGCCCCCGAACATCTCGATCAAGCCACCCGCGCGCAGTCGGTCACCATTGAGCGCGGCGACGTCGTGCTGCTGCGCACCGGTTGGGCGCGCTATTTCCACGACG
>CAZFOP010000433.1:0-3400 GCA_964520085.1 uncultured Solibacteraceae bacterium
CACGTGGCTGCCGCCGTACCTGGAGAAGGAGCGGCACTTCTCGAAGACCAAGATGGCCTATGTCGGATCGCTTGCCTATCTGCTGATCGCCATTTCGTCGGTCGTCTGCGGCTATCTGTCCGACTTCTGGATCGCGCGCGGCTACACAGCGAACCGCGTGCGAAAGACTTTCGCCGGTTTGGGCCTCGCGTTCTCCGCCCTGGTGCTGCCGGTGGCCGTGCTGCGCGATGAAACCGCCGCCATGACGCTGCTGATGTTCGCCTGCGTGTCGTTCGGCCTCTACAGCTCAAACAATTACGCCATCACGCAGACGCTCGCTGGCCCGCGCGCGGCGGGCAAGTGGACCAGCTTTCAAAATGGATTCGGCAATCTCGCCGGCGTCGCCGCGCCGTGGTTGACCGGATGGATCGTCGAACGCACCGGCGAGTTTTATCTGGCCTTTGTAGCAGCCGCCGTCATCGTTCTGTGCGGCGCTGCCTGTTACGTCGCCGGCATCGGGCCGATACGGCCGGTGGATTGGGATGACGGCGGCAGAGATTCTTAAACAGGGACCATGCCGGCGCCCGGTGCCGAGGATCGAAGAACGGTCGAGACGACTCTCGACCCTGCACGCAGGAATGCTGCGCCACGATGGCCGCCTAGTGTGGCCGTTTATTGACAGGCTGTCACTTCTTGAGCGTGTCTTCGACCGACACTTGATTCACATCGAGCGTGCGGCCTAGCTCCTGGTCCAGCGCGATGCGGCCGTGCACGTAAGCGGCTGCTGCGGCCAATTCGGCGGATTGCGCGTTGGCGAGGTCGCGGCGGGCGGACACCACGGTGGAGATGGTGGACGCTCCGGCGACCCATTTCTTCTCCTCGCCATGCAACAGCCGCTCCAATAGCTCGCGGCTTTCCGTCGCCGCTTTGTAGCGGGCGCGCGCCTGTTGGAGCGCGAGCACCTGACTCGAGATGTTGACCGCCAGTGCGTGGCGCGTGCGCTCGGCCGACAACTCCGCCTGCCGGTGGGTTAGAACATCGAGTGCGTGATCGGCCTGCGCCTGCGTGTTCCGGAGAGGTGCGTAGTAAGAGACTCCCGCACTCTCATTGGGAAAATTGCGGCGAAAGGTCTGCGCGAGCGCATTGCCCACTCCTCCGACGAAATACGGCGAGGGGGTCGCGCCGAGGACGGCTTGTCCGGCTTGGCCGACGTTGCTCGAGGAAGCCCAAACTCCGAGGCTCGGCAGAACACCGTTGGCGGTGCCCTCGGCCGTGATGCCCGTCAGTTCTGCGGACAGGTTCGCCAGCGCCACTTCCGGACGCCGCCCCAGCGCGCTCGCGATCAATTCGTGGAGGCCGGGCAGATCGTCGGTTTCCGGCACGTTCAGCGGATCGATGGCGACGATTTGTGCGCCGGCAAGTTGGTCGTCAGCCACGGCGCGGAAGCTCAGATAATCCTTCAACGCATTCTGCCGCACGGCCACATTGTTGCGAGCCACCACCAGCGCCTGTTCGGCGGCCGCGGCCGCGCTTTCAGCGTTGATGCGGTCCACGTCCGGCGCCGCGCCGACCGCAATCAGACGCCGCGTATCGACGAGAAACTGCGCCGCGACGTCGCGGTTGCGCTGCTTGTACTGCAAGTCGTTGGCGGCCAGCGACAGGTCCCAATAGGCGCCCAGGACGCCGCTCACCACCGCGCTCAAACGCGCGC
Source organism: uncultured Solibacteraceae bacterium (assembly GCA_964520085.1). Lineage (GTDB taxonomy): Bacteria > Acidobacteriota > Terriglobia > Bryobacterales > Bryobacteraceae > Bog-375. The sequence continues at coordinate 1,691 of CAZFOP010000433.1, forward strand.
GAAACGCTTCGTTCGCGCCGCCGACCCGGCGGCGGGCGATGCGGATGAAGCGCCCGTTGACGCGTTCACCGAATCCGTTGAGCAGGTTCTGCGAAAGGGAAACTCCCAGGCTGGTAAACGAGGTCGGGTTGAGAACGTCGGTCGGCACCGATTCGTTCAGATACGAGTCGCTATAACTCAAGCGCGCCGTTCCCCCCGTCAACAGGCCCTCCGTCGTCCGCCAGTTGTAAGAACGCGCGTTGTCCACCAGCGCATAAACGCCGCTCTGCACGGTCACGAATTGGGGCAAGGATTGGTGCGAGAATGCATCGGTGGTGGAAAGCACCGGGTCGAGCTGCGGCGTCACCGGGCCGATCTGTTGGATCAGCGCCGCGCCGGCCACCGTGGCCGACCCGGACGAGCCGGGCGACCCGCCGCCGCTCTGGCTGCCGGCCACGCCCTGTCCGCCTCCTAGCGTCACCGATTCCGAGCTGGCCCCGGTGACGCCGCGCAACGGGCCGCCCGATTCGGCGCGCTCCACCGCCCAATCCGCCATCACCAGGTTGTATCTTTCGATTTCCAGATCGAGGCTGCTCTCGAGCGCCAGCGCAATCGCATCGTGCGTCGTGAGGTAAATGGTGCCCGCTTGAATCATGCCGCGCAGCCGGCCGGAGCCGGTCAACCGCAGCGGCGGCGTGGTCACCGGCTTGTAAGAGCGGACAAACGGCAGCCCTTGCGGCCTGGTGGGAGCGATCGGCAGCGGTGCCTGCGCGGCTGCGGTGGCGGCGAGAGTCGCCGCGGTGATAAGCCCTAGGAGAACGCGCCCGCCAGCGGGCGTTGGCGGGATGAATCCCGCGCCACCAATGCTCAGTGAAGGTCTTTGCATGGCGGCTCCTATTTCTTCTCCGGCTGCGCGGCCGGCAGGGTGGAATGGCGGTCCACCTGTCCGCTGACGGCTTCCGCCATGCCGATATCGTTGCGTTCCAGCGTGGTTCCGACCGCCTGATCGAGTGCGATGCGCGCGTGCGTGTAATTCGCCATCGACTGCACCTGTTCGCTTTCCGCCGCCACCACGTCGCGCTGCGTCTGAATCACCAGCGCGTTGGTGGATTTGCCGAATTCGTATTTTTTCTTCTCGGCCACCAGCGTTTCGCGCGCCAGCTTCAGCGTTTCGAGAGCGGTTTCATAACGCGAGTGCGCCTGCTCGACGCCGATCAGCGCGTTCCGCACGTCCACGCTCACCTGGGCAACGCTCTTTTCCAGCAGCAGCTCCTGCTGCCGCATCTGCAACTGGTCGGTCGCATAGTCGGCCTGCGCGGCGCGGTTGCGAATGGGGATGGTCAGAGAAAAGCCGGCCGTGTAATTGGGGAAGTTGCGCCGAAACATTTGCGCCAGCAAACTGCCATAAGCGCCGTAGTAGTACGGGTCGGGCGTGCCGAATGTGTCGCCCACATTGAGTGGGTTTGGTGCGCCCACCAGGGCCTGATCGGTGAAGGACGCGAAGGCTTGCAGCGACGGTTTCAACGCGCTGCGGTCCCCGTTCAAAACCAGGCGCTGGCTTTGAATGTTGATGCGATTCTGCTCCAGGTCCGGCCGCGCGGCGAGCGCCTGCGTGACCAGATCCTTGAGCGGCGGCAGGCCTTCCTGTTCGGGCACCTGGATCGGATCCAGCGTCACGATGTGCGCATCCTCCAGCGCCGGGTCTTCCATGCCGCGGCGGCTGAGCGCATT
>CAZFOP010000434.1:0-3394 GCA_964520085.1 uncultured Solibacteraceae bacterium
TTTACCAGACCTCGCTCGATTTCCGGGCGGTGGAAGCGGTATCCGAAACGCGGCAGCGAATTGGCGAAAAGATGGCCTCGCGGCGGCGTCCAGGCGGCGGCATCGACATCAAACTGACGCCCGGCGGCATTCGCGACATCGAATTCCTGGTGCAGTGCCTGCAGCGCCTGCACGGCGGCCGCGAGGCGTGGGTGCGGCACGGCGGCACCATGTTTGCGCTGTTCCGGTTGCGCGACAAGGGGCTGCTGAGCGGAGCCGAATACGCACGCCTCGCGTCGGCTTACCAATTCCTGCGCTACCTGGAACACCGCCTGCAAATGGAAGACGACCGGCAGACGCACACGCTTCCAGCCGACCCGGAGGCGCTGGGCCTGCTGGCGCGCAAGATGCCGCCGGCGGCGACGGGAGAGGCGCTGGATGTCAATTCCCTGGGGAGGAGTCTGGACGAGCACCTGGCCGCGGTACGCGAGATTTACGAGCGCGTGATTCATGCGCAGAAGCCGCTATACTACACGCCCGGTCTGGAACCGGCGCTGGAAGAGGAGCCGGAGCCGCCGCCGCTGGCGACCAACCTGACGCGCTTCCTGGATCAGAAGGCGCCCGGACTCGCCGTCGCGGTGGCGAAGGCCGGCCTGCATCGCGGGCGGGAGCGCTTCGAACATTTCCTCGAGAAGGCGTTTGCGCAACCGGAGATCCTGGAGCGCCTGGACGGCGACGCGCGCCTGGCGGCCGGCGTGCTCGATGTGTTCGAGCACAGCGGCCATTTCGCCGACGAGTTGCTGCGCTACCCGGAACTGATGGAGGAAATCGGCGAACCACTCCGGCTGGAAGGCAGCGCGCTGACCGACGGCGGCTCGCTGCGCCGCTATTACCGGCGGCAGATGCTGCGCATCCAAACCGAAAGCCTGCTCGAAGCTCCGCCCATCTTCGCCACCCTGGGCAAGACTTCGCTGCTGGCGGATAGCGTGATCGCAGCCGCATATCAGATCGCGGTGGGGGATGCCCCGCCGCCGGCGAACCACGCCTACGATCCTTCCAACCAGATGATGGTGATCGCGCTCGGCCGCCTGGGCATGCGCGAATTCGACCTGGGTTCGGACGCCGACCTGGTGTTCGTCATCCCGGACCAGGACGCCCCGGAGCACGCCTTCTGGACCGGCGTGGCCGAGCGCATGGTGCAGATTTTGAGCGCTTACACGGGTGAAGGCGTGATGTTCGCCGTCGATACGCGCCTGCGTCCCAACGGCCGCGAAGGCGACCTGGTGCAATCGGAAGGCGCTTACAAAGCCTACTTCGAGAGCCACGCCGAAGCGTGGGAAGGAATCGCCTACATGAAGTCGCGCGCGGTGGCCGGAGACGTAGAGCGCGCCACCGAGTTCCTGAACGAGTTGCAGCAGGTAGACTGGCGGCGCTACGGCCAGAGCATGCGCTCGCGCAAGGAACTCGCCGAGATGCGCGCGCGCGTGGAGCGCGAGCAGGGACCGCGCAATCCGCTGAAGGCCGGCCGGGGCGGATTCTACGATATTGACTTCGCACTGATGTACTTGCGCCTGCGCGCCGCCGGCATCTTCTATAAGGTGCTGAATACGCCCGAACGCATCGACGTGAACGAAAAGATGGGGCACCTGGATCGCGACGACGCCCGCTTCCTGCTCGAAGCCGCCACATTCTACCGCGGCATCGACCACGGCCAGCGGGTTTCACGCGGCCACGCCGAGGGCAGCCTGCCCACTTCGCAGGCGCAAATGGAAGTGCTGGCAAACCTGGTGAAGCGCTGGACGCCGGAACATTTGCACCGGCAGCGCCTGGACGTGACGCTGCGGGAAATCCGCCGCCGCACGCGAGAGTACTTCAACCGGCTGTTCGAGCAGTCATGAAGGCGCTGCGATTCGCGGCCTCGTTGGCGCTGGTGGCGACCATCATCGCGGCGTACCGGCTCGCGCCGGTCAACAACACCACGGTGGCGCTGACGCTGCTGCTGGCTATCCTCGGCATTTCGACGTGGTGGGGACTGGCGGAAGCCACGCTGGCATCGGTGCTGGCGGTGCTCGGGTTCAACTTCTACTTCCTTCCCCCAGTCGGCAAACTCACCATTCAGGATCCACAGAACCTGGTGGCGTTTCTGGCGTTCCTGGTGACGGCGGCCACGGCCAGCCAGCTTTCGGCGCGCGCCCGCCGGCGCGCGGCGGAGGCGGAGACGCGGCGTCTCGAAAGCGAACGGCTCTACGCGCTGGTGCGATCGTTGGCGCTGGCCGGCAACCCGCGCAAGACCATCCGCGAATTCCTCAACCGGGTGGTGCAGGAATTCGGTTGCCGCGGAGCGGCGTTCTTCTACCGGCAGACGGACGAGATCCTGCGCACCGGCGCGGAGAGCCAGCCGGTGGCGGATCAGGATCTGCGCGTTGCGGCGGAGCTCGAACACGCGTCGGGCGAACCGACCGGCGACTGGGTGGCCAGCCCCGTCCGCCTGGGAATGCGAAGCCTAGGCAGCCTGGGCCTGGTGGCGCCGCTGCCTTCCGCGCAGATGGTGCGGGCCATCGCCGACCTGGCCGCTATCACCATTGAAAAGGCGCGCGCGATGGAGGAAGCCAGCCACGCCGAAGCCGCGCGGCAAAGCGAACTGCTGAAATCGGCATTGCTCGATTCGTTGGCGCACGATATCAAGACGCCGCTGACGTCCATCAAAGCCGCCGTCACCAACCTGCTCGGCGAAGCGGCTGCGGCCGATCGCGAGTTGCTCACCATCATCAACGAAGAAGCCGATCGTCTGAATCAACTGGCCGCTGAAGTGGTGGCCATGGCGCGCATCGAAGCCGGCAAGCTGCATTTGGAGAAGCGCGAAGTGCCGGTGGAGCAGATCGTCACCGGCGCACTGGCCGAGGTCGAGGGCCTGCGCAAGGGCCGCCCCATCGCCATCCACGCCGCCGACGATCTGCCAGCGGCCGAAGCCGATCCCGAACTGGCGCAGCAGGTGATAAAACAGTTTCTCGAAAACGCGCTCAAATACACGCCCGAGGACACGCCCATCGCCGTCTCGGCGGAGCGCAAGGGCGGCAAAATCGTGATCGGCGTCGCCGACCGCGGTCCGGGCATCGAAGAGCACGAGCGCGCGATGATCTTCGACCGCTTCTATCGCGGGCGCGAGCACCGTTTCCGAACCAAGGGAACTGGCATGGGGCTCGCCATCGCCAAGGGAATCGTGGAAGCGCACGGCGAGCGAATCTGGGTGGAGAGCGAGCGGCGCCAGGGTTCGGTATTCTACTTTACGCTGGCCGCGGCGGGAGGCAAAGCCAATTGAGCGCCGGAAAAGTTTTGGTGGTGGACGACGATCCGCAGATTCGCCGCGTGATGAAGGCCACGCTGGTGGGGCACAGCTACGAGGTGCTCGAAGCGC
>CAZFOP010000435.1:0-3390 GCA_964520085.1 uncultured Solibacteraceae bacterium
CCTGGCCGTAGGGAATCTGCATGCGGGCTTCAATCTTGCCGTAGGTCACGCTGAAGAGGCCCTGCGTCTTGAGGCGCGCGGACGTGTATACACCGTTGGGCTTGGCCAGCGCCAAAATCACGAGGTGGCCGTCGCCATCGAGCAAGGCGTTTTCGGGCAGCTTGGTGTATTGCTCCAATTCATGATTGCCCCAACCGTGCGCGCCCGTTTCGGCAACCCACAAGGTGGGGTCCGGCGGCGCGCCGGCCGGGCCATCGAACTCGTCATGCCATATCAGACGCCACTTTTCCTGGGCCGCCATGGGCGCGGCCAACACCGCAACCATGGCCAGTAGGCCGAACCAACGCATAATTCATTATGACCCGGCGGGGCATCCCTTCGACCGCGTTCATAAGGGGTGGCACTTCCGCCGCCCCAAACCGTAAACGCGATACCCGCAACGTTCAGTCTCTGAAAGAAGTGATTTCTGCGCTCGCCGTCATAGGCCCCGGTTTTCATATAGCAGGTCTTGAAACCGGCGCCCGGAGCCGCATGGACACAGGTCGTTCCGGCCGAGTTTTTCCGTGAGTTCTTTCTCGCCGTGAACGATCCGCAGACCGGATTTGACGTGCGTCTCTGAGGGATATCCTTTGCGGCGCTTACTGCTGCGCTCGAAAGGAGGATTGGTTGGTGCTTGCTTCGCCTAGCATGAGGTGCCTCCTTATGGACAGGGCCGATTGTACCATGACGCCGCAATCGCCGCTCGGCTGCGTTTGTCGATAATGAGAGAGAGCGATTCTTATGCTGATTCTCTGTGTGTACGTGCACGTGAAGCCGGAAGCGGTGGAGGCTTTTCGGGAAGCCACGCTGGAAAACGCCTGCAATAGCCGGCGCGAGCAAGGCGTGGCGCGATTCGATTTTCTGCAGCAGGCCGACGACCCGGCGCGTTTCATGCTCTACGAAGTGTACCGGGACGCCGCCGCACAGGCAGCCCACAAAGAGACTGCGCACTACCGCACCTGGGCCGCGCGGACGACGGACATGTACGCCGAGCCGCGCACGCGCCAGTTGTACCACGCGATCGATCCGGGCGACGCCGAATGGTAGACGCGAAGCTCTTCGAGTTTGGCACGACCGCGCGAATCGTGTTTGGCGCTGGCGCCGCGAGCGAAGCCGCTCCGGCGGCAGCCACGATGGGCCGGCGCGCGCTGCTTGTGACGGGCGCAGGGCCGGACCGGGCGGCGTCGCTCGCGCGGGCGCTCGAAGCGGCGGGAGTGACTGTGGCGCGGTTCCGCGTCTCGGGAGAACCGGCGATCGACACGATCGCGGCCGGCACTGCCTATGCGCGCGGCGAAGGTTGCGACGTGGTGGTAGCGGTTGGCGGCGGCAGCGCCATCGACGCCGGGAAGGCGCTGGCCGCGATGTTGACCAACCCCGGCGAGCCGCTCGATTATTTGGAAGTGGTGGGGCGCGGGCAACCGGTGCGCCAGCCTTCCGCTCCGTTCATTGCCGTTCCCACCACCGCCGGCACGGGTTCAGAGGTCACGCGCAACGCCGTGCTGGCCGCACCCGAGCGCGGCGTTAAGGCCAGCCTGCGCAGCCCCTACATGCTGCCGCGCGTGGCATTGGTGGACCCGGAACTGACACTGGATCTGCCGCCGGCACTGACTGCCTCGACCGGTCTGGATGCGTTGACGCAGCTCATCGAGCCGTACATTTCGGTGCGCGCCAACGCGATGACGGACTTGTACGCGGTGGATGGCTTGCGCACGGCGGCCGAGGCGTTGCCGCGCGCGTGGGCAAACGGCGCCGACGCCGAAGCGCGCCGCGGCATGTGCTGGGCCAGCCTGCTCGGCGGTCTGGCGTTGGCCAACGCGGGACTGGGCGCGGTACACGGTTTCGCCGCGCCGGTGGGCGGCAGGTTTCCCGCGCCACACGGAGCCGTGTGCGCGGCGCTGCTGGCTCCGGCGATGGCGATCAACGTCGAAGCTCTGCGCCAGCGCGCACCGGAGAGCAGAGCGCTCGCTCGATACGACGAAGTGGCGAGATTGCTCATGGGGCGATCGAACGCCACGGCCGCGGACGGCATCGAATGGATAGCCGCGTTGTGCCGCCGCTTCGAAATCCCTCCGCTCGGCGCTTACGGAGTGACTGCAGCCGACATTCCGCTTCTCGCCGCTCGCGCAGCCGATGCGAACAGCATGAAGGCCAACCCGATCAAGCTGACGCGTGAGGAACTTGAGGAAATTGTTGGACGCGCGATTTGAGGGCGAGGTGGGACAGACGATCGGTTTTTGTCGTCTGTCAATGTTTCATACGCGAGCGAGGCACGACAGACGACAATAACCGATCGCCAGCCTTACCTCGCGCGCTCGGCGTCCACGTAGATGCGGCTGACGGAAATCTCTCCCGGCAATGGCTCTCGTACGGTGCAGATCGGTGCATGGAAGCCCGCGCCGACGCACAGGCCGCATAACTCATCCGGAGAAAATGCGGACCAGAAAACCTCGCCGGCAATTTGCATTGGATCGGCGATCCAGCCCTCGCCGACGCCTTCCTTGGCGACCACCAGGATTCGGCCGCCCGGGCGCAAGACTCGTGCGAACTCTCGAAACACCGGAGGCAAAGTGGACTTCGGCTGGTAGTGCAGAGCGTAGTACACGATCAGACCGTCGAAGCTGCCATCCGCAAACGCCATGGCCGCCATGTCCATGGTCTCGAAACGGAGCGAAGGTTGCTCCGCGTGGGCGAGCGCAACACACTTAGGTGAGAGATCGATCCCAACCACATCGAGACCGCGATCGGCCAAGATCCGGGCCACATGGCCACACGGTCCGCAGCCGATATCGCACACGGGCGCGCCGCGCCGCAGGCCGTCGGCGAATGTCTTGAGGACGGCCTGGTCGTACGGCTTGCCGTGAAGCTCGTCGCGAAACAGCTCCAGATAGCGCCTGGCAACCGTGTCCCAGTACTGAGCGACTTCTTCAGCACAATCTGCGTGTTCTTGCATGTCTACGCCCCCAGATGCTGCGCCAGGAAGGGCAGTCCGCGTTTGCCCCAGAAACCATGCGGGCCATCGAACACTTCCAGCTCGGCAAGGGTGGCGGCGCCGAACACTCCGTAGACTTTCTTTACGCGATCGAAGCTGGCGCGGGTCGCGTCAATGGGGAAGATGTCGTCGTGTAGTCCGCCTTCGGCAAACAGCGGGCGCGGCGCCACCAGGCCGGCTACGTCATACATCTCAGCCCAGTTGAGAATGCCAGGCACGTAATTATCGATGCAGTGCGACACGCTCATGATGCTGTCGCGGAAGGTGTTGAGGGATGAGCTAAGCAGGGCGGCGCGCACTCTGGTATCGAGCGCGGCGGTGAACAGCGTGCAAGTGCCGCCGCCGGAGCAGCCGAGGCAGCC
>CAZFOP010000436.1:0-3383 GCA_964520085.1 uncultured Solibacteraceae bacterium
GGATCTGTTTCTCGGTGGTCGTCGCATACTTGCGAGAAAAAAGATTGATCCAGGATGCACTGCTGGGAGTGAAGTGCAGGTGAAAGCGAGGCCGCGTGGCAAGCCAACGGTGGATCAGCGGCGTCTTGTGAATTCCGTAGTTGTCCAGGATTAGATGAAGGTCCGGCGCCGCACGAGTGGCCGCATCAATCGTATCCAGAAACCGGCGGAACTCGGTGGCTCGATGGCGGCGGTGGCATTTGCCAATCACCTTGCCCGTTTTCACGTCCAGCGCGGCGAATCCGGATGTCGTGCCGTGGCGCTCGTAGTCATGCGTCCGCCGCTCGATCTGGCCGGGGCGCATCGGCAGTAAGGGCTGTGTCCGGTCCAGGGCTTGAATCTGCGATTTCTCATCGACGCAGAGCACCAGTGCCCGCTCCGGCGGCGCCAGATACAGTCCCACAATATCCCGCACCTTCTCGATGAACAGCGGATCTTTGCTGAGCTTGAACGTCTCCGCCCGATGGGGTTGCAGTACAAAGGCCGACCAGATCCGATGCACGCTGGCGCAGCTCAACCCGCAGGCTTGCGCCAGCGAACGCGTCGGGCCGCTGCGCCCGTCTCAGCAAGGGACCAAGCCCGCGCCGCGAGGTAGCATACCCGGCTTCGAATTGCGATAATCAAAGCGACTCGGGTTTCGCATGGCCGTCTATAAGCAGAAGGGGAGCAAGTTCTGGTGGTACAAGTTCACCTGGAAGGGCGAAGCCGTCCGTAGGTCCACGAAGCAGACCAACAAGCGCGTCGCGGAGCAGATCGAAGCTGCCCAAAAGACTTCCCTCGCGAAAGGCGAGGTCGGAATCGTTGAGAGGGAACCAGCTCCGACGCTCAAGCAGTTTTCCGGCCGGTTTATGCAGGCGGTTTCCATTCGTTGTGCGGAGAAACCGCGGACGGTCGAGTTCTATCGGGAGAAACTGAACCGGCTGCTGGAATATCCTGCCCTGGCAAATGCCGCCCTCGACGCTATTGACGAGGCTCTGATCGAAGAGTACGTCCAGCAACGGCGGAAGCTGGTCGCCCCCGCCACGGTGAACCGCCAGTTGGCAACGCTGCGTCGTGCATTACGCCTGGCCCACGAATGGAAAGTAATCGACCGCCTTCCCAGAATCCGACTCCTGCAGGGGGAGCGGACGCGCGAATTCGTGCTCAGCCGCGACCAGGAACCGGTCTACCTGAATGCCACACCGGAGCCGCTCAAGGACTTGGCCCTCCTGATGCTAGACACCGGCCTGCGGGATGGCGAAGCCCTCGCATTGAAGTGGCCCGACCTCCACCTGAAACCGGCGCCCACGGCGAAATTCGGCTATCTCCAGGTTTGGAAAGGAAAGTCTGCCAAAGCGCGGCGGACGGTTAGCCTGACGGCGCGGGTACGAGATATGCTGGCCAGCCGCGCGAAAGAGTCATCTTCGGAATTCGTGTTTCCGGGCAGGGGCGGCGATCCCATTCTGGTAACCTCGCTCGACCACCAGCATGCGAAAGTGCGGGAACTCCTGAAGATGCCGGAGGACTTCGTGATACATTCATTACGACATACCATGTTGACCAGGCTCGGTTTGCTCGGCGTGGACGCCTTTACGATCATGAAAATTGCCGGCCATAGCAGCATCACGATCTCACAGCGGTACGTGCATCCTTCGCCCGAGTCGGTCGAGAGTGCCTTCGAGAAGCTGGAAATGTCCAATCAGCCCGTTCCGAGGAAAGAGGTGGGCATAGAATTGGGCATAGGAGGCCAAAATGCGGTTCGACAAAATCGCCGTAATGCAATGAAATAGAAAGGCTTGGGCCCTTAGCTCAGCGGTTAGAGCAGCGGACTCATAATCCGTTGGTCGAAGGTTCAAATCCTTCAGGGCCCACCAGATACCCCAAAATCAAACCCGCTCCGGCATGCGATAATCCATCTTTCGGCCGTGCCTTCAGTTCCCGGCCGCAAAAGACTATGAAGCATCGCCATGAAGTTCTCGCCGGATATCCGGTGGTGACAACCATCCCTGTGGTGTGGGGAGATCAGGACGCTTTCGGACACGTGAACAATCTGGTGTACCTGCGCTGGTGCGAGACCGTGCGCGTGGAATACCTGGTGCGCGCGGGGGTTTGGGTGACTTTGCCGCCGCAGGGCGTGGGCCCGATTCTGGCCAGCATCCACTGCGACTACAAGCGGCCATTGAATTACCCAGACACGGTGCACGTCGGCGCACGCGTCACGCGCATCGGCAACAGCAGCATCCGCATGGAGCATCTCGTTGTCAGCCACAAGCACGACGAATTGGCCGCGGCGGTCGATTCCACCCTCGTTATGCTCGATTACTCGATCGGCCGAGCGTCCCCCGTCTCGCCGGAGATTCGCGTGAAAATCGCCGAGATCGAAGGCCACGAATTTGCCGCATCGGCCGCCGAGCCGCGCGTGATACGCTAACCGGCGTGGACGCTCTTCTCGTCCGGCCCGCGGGCTGTTAGACTGGTTCGCTAAGTGGAGATTTCGCGAGAGACGTTAGCGCCCGGCAAAGCCGTGATCCGGCTTTACGGCAAGGTCGCCATCAGCGAAGCGCCGGACCGTGTGGGCGCCGCGGTCGACAACCTGGTCGAAGCCGGCACGCGGATTGTCATCATCGACTTGAGTGGCGTCACCGCGCTCGATAGCACCGGCATAGGTTATCTGATCGCAGGCTACAACCGCGTAGCGGCCGCCGGTGGAGAGATGCGCATGGCAGGCGCCACAGGCCACATCCTGCAGAATTTTCGCGTCAACCAGTTGGACCGCGTCTTCGCATTCTACCCGAGCGTGGAAGAGGCGGCTAAGGAATAGGCCGGGGGAGAGAGTTTGGAACTGGTTGGATAGGCCCCCGGATTCGGAAGCGCTGAAAAGATCTGTTGGCAGGCGATAGCGCCTGCCCCACGTGTCCGCGAATCCTTCGACCGCAAAGTGAGACAGACTCCTTCGTCCGTCAACACCGGGTTCCCCATGCGAAACGCGTCGGGACGATGAGTGTCCAGCAACTCGGGGCAGCCCGCGCGGCCTTCGCCAATAATCGATTGAATGCGCGCCAGTGTCAGTTCTAGCTTCACGGGTTCCGGCGCGGCGGGTACGAAGAGGCCGCCCTGCGCGGCTTGCGGCTTCACGGGATTCACGCCCAGCTCGATCCGTTCGATGGGCGCCGTGGGCGGATGGCCGGCAAGATCGAGCCGCAGCAATTTCAAAAAGGATTTGCCATCGAGCGATGGCGCCGGCAGCCGCAACGTGCGTTCATGCGTGGCACGGGTTTCCAGATGCAAGCGCAGGCGCAACTCATCGGTGGCGAGCCCGCGCGTGGCCAGCCGCGTGGTGAGGCCATTCAGCAGGCGCGCCAGCA
>CAZFOP010000437.1:0-3383 GCA_964520085.1 uncultured Solibacteraceae bacterium
ACGAGATCGACTTCTACGTGGACGGAAATCTGTACGAAACGCAGACCAGCGGTGCGGCGGGCTGGGTGTTCAACGTGCCCAATAATCCGTTCTTCATCATTTTGAACGCCGCGGTTGGCGGTGATTGGCCCGGACCTCCGGACGCCACCACGAAGTTCCCGCAGGACATGCTGGTGGATTATGTGCGCGTGTACCAGGCGGTGACTTCGCCGGGGCCGGTGATCAATACCGGCGGGGTCGTGGATGCGGCGACCTTCGGGCCGGCGCTGGCGCCGGGCAGCCTGGCGAGCATTTTTGGAGAAGAGCTGGCCACAGGCGTCAACGCTGGCACGTTCGACTGCAGCACGAATGCGTTTCCAGAGAGTGCTTCCGGTGTGCAGGTGTTCGTGAATGGCGCGGCCGCTCCGCTTTTGTATCTGTCGCCCACGCAGATCAATTTCGCGGTTCCGTGGGACAGCCTAGTGGGCACACCTGTGAACGTGGAGGTATTGCTCAACGGCGTGCTGAGCAATGCGGTTCCCATCACCCTGACCAGCACGGCGCCGTCCGCCTTCGGCCAGGTGATTGAGACGCCCGGACCGTTTTACAGCATGAACATGGCTTTCCTGGAGTGCCTGAACATGACGGAGCCTTACCCACAGCCCGGCGAATATTGCACGTTGTGGGGGAACGGGTTCGGGCCAACGAATCCTCCGCAGACGGATGGCATGCCGGCGGCTGCATCGCCATTGCCGTGGACCATAAATGAATGTTCGCTGACCATCGGCGGGGCGCCTGCCACTGTGACGTATTGTGGCGCGGCGCCGGGCGAAGTGATTTACCAGATGAACTTCGAGTATCCGTCGGGCGTGCAGGTGGTGTTATGCCCGGTCAAGTCCACCATTTCGATTAACGGCAATACCGGGGATATATTGATGTGGCCGCCGCAGGCTTGCGGGGGTCCGTAGCCCTGGGGATCCCGCCGCGGCGCCGTTATTATTCAATAGGCGCAATTCGTTCCCAACTAGCCGAAAAGCATCGCTGCTGCTGGGAAGCAGCCGCGCCGGTCACTTACAGGTTACTGAGACAACCTGGGATGTCTGTTCTAGATGGGTATTCCCCGAGTTCACGAACAGCTTCACCGAGAGATCGTAGTGCTGCCCAGCGGCACCGAGGGTCCATGGTTCCTTGACGATCAACATGTCTTGGGAGGGAGACGGCCGCACAACATTTACGGGACCTTTCGCGCCGTCGCTTCTGACCCAGTAGTAGTTGAACGAAAACCCTTTCGGGTGTGGCGAGTTTAGGTTGATATTCCCGGTAAAGACGACGTCGACCGGACACCCGCCAACGTATTTGCTACGGTTGGCACCAATCCGAATCGGCCCGAATAGATCCGTGGCAAGCGCTGCATGCGAAATGCTGAGAGCAGCGACAACGGCGAAGCAAGGAACAGAGGAACGCAGCATCGTCGGTAATCATAGCAGGATTCACGGTGGCCAGGCTCCTCAGGGGATCGCGAACCACATTCCTACCAGGTTGAAACGGGATTTGGTCCGAATCGTGGCCCACTCTGACAATGGCTCCCCGCAAGGGGCGGCGAGCGGGTGTGTGGACAGCGATATGGTTCCATATCGGTAGCCAACTCCGCAAGCAAGCCGGCGGCTGCGCTGTTTCCGAGTCGCGCGTGATTCGCCGGGAACCCGTGTCTTGCGACCCCTCTGCTTCACAAGTGGCACACTCACATCGGTCGGTACGGCAGGACTACCTCTCTGTGTCCCTCGCCCTGACGGATTGTCACTTTCGCTCCAGCGCACATCGGCTCGCTCGTTAGGCTCGGCTCCAGAACTCGGAACAGGGCTTCCGCATCGGCGCCGTAAAACATCAGGGTTGTGCTCTCCGGAATCACGACACGGCCGCCGTACGAGCCGACGTTGCGAGTTTCGATAGCGTCCGATAATTGACGGGCAAGTTTAGCGGGCTCGTGTTTTGCGTACGGGCTGCCTGGCTGGCTACCAAAACTCAGTTCAACCAGAACGGCTCCCTGCGTCGGTCCGTCGAGCGCACTCAAATCGCGATTAGCTTGGGGAACGGCATTCATGGCCGCGCAAACCGACTCCAGCTTCTTCTCCGCGATGGCAGACTCGTCCAACCTTCCCAACCTCGTCAAGGCCGCAATCTCATACTCAAGGTCATCCGCAATGGTCCTGAGATTGGGGCTAGGCTGTTTCTGGTGCTGTTCGTATGCCATGCGAAGCCAGTCCACCGCTTCTGCGTCTCGCCCTTCGTCTCGGAATATCAATCCTCGAGTGCCGTACGCGGATGCCAGGTGCGAGCCTCCGCCCTGGTTGAGCAGTTTAATTGCACGATCCACGGATGCGTACGCTTCCACGAATCTCCCCATCCGCCGATAGCAGCTTGCGATGTTATTCAGCACCGCCGCGATGCGAGCAGGAGGCGTGCCCGGTGACTGCTCCCGCACCCGTAGAACCCTCTCATAAAAATCCAATGCTTCGGCGTAGCGGCCCTGCTCGGAACAAAGAACTCCAATATTCGACCATGCCGGACTGGCGGATAGAAGCTGTACCCTCCCAACGTGCCAGTCCGCCGCCTCCCGGTAACAGGTCTCGGCTTCGGCGGGCGCGCTCTTGCGCGAGGCATTGCCGAGGACCAACAAAACAGAGGGCAAGCGAGGGTCCTCGGGATAGTTTCGAAAGATTCTCAGGGCAGCCCGCAAAGGAGGGGCGGCATGGTCCTTTAGGCCGCTGCGGTCATAGCATTCGCCGACTTGCCAAAGCAACTCGGCCAACGCGACCGGATTGTTCCACTCACGTTCCAACTGAATGTACTGCTCGAAGAACGGGATTGCGCGGCGATACTCGCCGAGGTCCATCAATACGCTCGCCATCAGAATCTGGACGAGCGCCATTTGCGGCGGGGCCGCGTTGTTGTCCAGAGCGGTTGTGGCCTGCTCGCGAAACTGCTGAGACTCGTCGGTACGAGCCTGCCGCTGGCGAAGCAGACTCAGGTAGCACAGAGCAAGCGGGAGCAAGTCCCGGCCCAGTTCGGGCGGGGCTTGTTGAGCCAGTGCGAGCGCCGCACGGAATGACACATCAGCCGCCTTAAGATCGCCATGGCGCAGCTTCTTCGATCCGACGCCGATGATCGCGACAAACATCTCTGAGGGGGTGAGATTCGCGCAAGCACTCATGATACTGCACAGTCTAACGCAGTGCTCGCCGGAAGCGTCAAAACCGAGAGCGATTGCGGATGTAATGTAATCGCCACAGGTACCCACTGGCAATCTGCCGAGCACCTGGCGGTTTGTCGGCGACTCGTGCGGAGGTAAGCCGCCGCCCAGTTGACCGCACCTGCGAGGAGCTTTGGAAGAGTGGCCCGTGATC
>CAZFOP010000438.1:0-3378 GCA_964520085.1 uncultured Solibacteraceae bacterium
GGTGCGCATCGCCGGGCAGAGGATGGAGGCCATCAGCGGCCAGATTCTGCTCGATTTCGAAACTGCCACGTTGGGAGGTGTGGCGGCGTTCCCCGGCCGCAAGCCCGCCGGAGGCAGGCTGCGCGAAGCGGAAGCCTGGTTCCAGCAGGGGCTGGACCTGGAAGAGAGCGGCGCTCCGGTCGAGGAAGCCATACAGGCCTACCAGAAAGCGCTGGAGCTCAACCCAGGGGCGGCGGGCGCGCTGGTCAACCTGGGCACCATCTATTACCGGAAGCGCAGTTTCATCGACGCCGAAACTTATTACCGCGAAGCCATTGAGGCCGACCCCACTTACCCGCTGGCACAGTTCAACATCGGCAATCTGTACGACGAGCTAGGGCGGCTCGACGACGCGCAAGGGCATTATAAGATGGCGCTGGAGCTGAATCCGCAGTACGCCGACGCCCACTTCAACCTGGCCCTGCTATGCGAGCGCCAGGGCGACAACCTGAAAGCCGTATACCACTGGAAGAACTATTTGAGGCTGGATCGCGGCGGCGAGTGGGCCGAGATCGCCCGCCGCCAGCTCGAACGCCTGCGCCACGTCACGCTGGTGCATTCGCGGACGTGATGGAGAGTGGTAGGACAGGCCATCGGTTTATGTGGCCTGTCTTCCTCCGGCAGCGACAGGCCACATAAACCGATGGCCTGTCCTACCTTTTTTCTTTTCCGCCGCTGTAGCGGAAACGGCCCCGCCAGGGTCTTTGTAGTATGAGCCGAGGACGGTACAGATGACTTCGACAATCAACGCGCGCTGGCGCCTGGCCGCAGAGCTTTCTTTCGTAATTTTTCCGATGGGCGCTATGGCCGCAAGCACGGCGCTTTCCTTCACCGCTCATTCCTTGAATCTCAATGCCGGGGACTCGGCAACGCTGCTGGCGTTGGACGCGCAGGGAGACGCTTACGTGGCGGAACAGGTGGTGGATCCGGCGGGGATCATCTGGATTCAGGTCAGCAAGATGAATCCGGCCGGTCAACCGGTCGCTTCCTACCGGCTTGGGCCCCGCGGGTCCGCCGGCGGGTACCAGGATTCGGCGTCCGCGATTGTCATCGACTCAGAGGGGTCGGTGATCGTGGTTGGCCGGGGCAACGCGGTTGATTTTCCAACCGCCTACGTCTACGGGCCAGCCACTACCGGCGGGGTTGCGTTTGCGGTGAAGCTCGACTCGAACCTGACCGGGATTACCTCGGCCGCGGTGATCGGCGGTAGTCAGTCAACCGGGACTCCAGAGTCGTGGGCCAGCGCCGTCGGCATTGATGCCGCCGGCAATATCTACGTGGGTGGTCAGACCGATACTGTCGATTTTCCGACCACCGCCGGCGCCTACCAGCAGACGGCCCCGAAGGAGCAGATCAACGCGTTTCTGGTCGAGTTCGCGCCCGGTTTGAACAAGATCGTGTTTGCGACTTACTACGATTTTGCCATCACATCGCAGGCCGCGGATTCCGAAGATTCATTCGGCTTTTCGTCGTTGGCCGTAGACGCTGCCGGGGACATCGTCGGCCTCTGCGACTACTCCTACGGATACCCCGAGGGCAGCTATGTGGGTCCGATCCCCGATGCGGCGGCGACGGCGACCGTCGTGAAATTCGCTCCCGGTGGCGCAAGCGTGGTGTGGGCCGATACGTTGGCGGGGCTGGGGGAGTATTCGGAAAGCGCCACCTCGCTGGCGCTGTCAAGCGGCGACGTCGTGGTGGTTGGCGGCGGTACGGCCAGCTCGCCTCCAGCTGGCGCCCTGCAATCCTGCGCGGGCGGCGCGGGCGGTTTCGTCGCCAAGCTCGCCGGCGCCAGCGGTGCGCTCGACTTCTTCACCAATTTCGGTTGTGCCAGCCGCGGCGTCTATTCGGTGGCCGTAGACTCTTCGAACACGATCTGGATCACCGGTCAGGCAGACTCCTCGTCGCTGCCCGCGGCGCCGGTTTCGAGTGGCTCCGGTTCCTCTTATGTGGCGGCGCTGGCTGCGGACGGATCGTCAGTCGAGGCGTGGTACGCGGCGGGCGGCATGTTTGGACAGGCGCTGGCATCGGCGCCGGCTGGTCCCGCCGTTCTAGGCACGGCCGGCTTTCTGATGCTGTCGAACGCTTCGGGCGGCCCGTCGTTGTTGGGCGTGGCGAACGCAGCGGGCAGCGCGGCTTCCGCCATCATTGCGCCTGCGGAACTGGTGTCGTTCTACGGCACGACCTTGGGGCCGGCGATGCCGCTCACCGCTCAGGTCGTGAACGGCGTCGTCGAGAGCTCGCTCGGCGGTTACCAGTTGCTATTCGGCGGCGTGGCCGCGCCACTGCTTTACATGGGCCCGGACCAGATCAACGCCGTCGTGCCCATCGAAGTGTCGGGCACCTATTCGGTGTCGCTGACTCTGGTCACTCCTTCCGGCACGTTTCCCTTGGGGGATTTGTCTACGCGGCCTTCGGAGCCGGAGATATTCCACAATCTGGTGTCGGGCTACGCCGCGGCCATCAATCAGGACGGGACGTTCAATTCACCTACACACCCCGCCGGCGCGGGCGAGATCGTTTCGATCTGGGCCAGCGGCATCGGAGGGCCTCTCTGCGGCGACTGCCTCACCGACGGAGATATCATTCCGGCTGTCGGTGCCGGCGCGTTCGCGGCGCTGCCGGTTTCGGTCATCGCGACTTACCAGTTTGCTGGAGATGGGCCTGACGGCGTCCGTTCGCTCGAAGTGGACTACGCGGGGGCCTCGCCGGGTCAAGTGTTCGGGCTGTGGCAAGTCAATTTCCGGCTCCCCCAGCCCCTGCCTTACGGGTTCGGGCCGCCGGAGGCGGAGTATCCCTCGCTGGACGTGCAGTTGCAGGTCGATACCGCCATCAGCGCGCCAGTGCCAATCTACGTAACGCCATGAGCGTTCGCGTTCCCGGAATGCGCTCGGCGTCTGCTGCCCGCGCCGACGCCGCGGCGGGTTCTCCGTTATCCTAGAATTCTGGAGACCCATTGCACCGAATCGCTCTCGCTTTCCGCTCGTTTTTCAACATCTTGTTTTCCGGGACGCTGCCCGACAGCGTGCTGAACGGGTTACGCCTGACGCGGCGCACGGCCGCTTCACCGCCGAAGCCCGCTGCCGCGCCAAAGACCGCGCCTGCCGCGGCTGCGCCCGCCGTGCGCGCGTCGGATGGAGCGTTGCAACTTCTCGCCATCCTGCAGCGCGATGCCCGACTGGTGGATTTCTTGATGGAAGATATCGCCGGATACTCCGACGATCAGGTGGGTGCAGCGATGCGCGAGTTGCACGACCAATGCCGCGATTCGCTGCGCCGCGCGATAACGCTGGAGCCGGTGATCGATGGCGTGGAGGGCACCTTCGCCAAAGCGCCTTCCGC
>CAZFOP010000439.1:0-3370 GCA_964520085.1 uncultured Solibacteraceae bacterium
CGCCTCGGTGAGCGCAAATTCGGCGTGGCAGAGCGCGGTCATGGGCGCGAGCGCGGCGGCCTCTTGTTGCGAGAGCGGACGCACCGATTCGTAGCCTTCGAGCAGCGCCTGCAAGTGATCGAGATGCACGCGCACGTTGTCTGGATCGTGCATCAGGTCGAGCCACTCCACGATGTTGCGCTCGATGGCCTGGGCCAGGTCGTGCACGGCGTTGGTGCGGTCGGCGAGGCCGAAGTCGATGATCGCCGTGGCTTGCGCATCGTTGCCGGCATCGCTCCAAAAGAGGTTCGAGGCGTGCAGGTCGTTGTGCGTCCACAGCGACGGCAACGACGGCAACAGCGGCAGCAACTCGGCATGAAACGGGGCAAGCAATTCGAGCGCGCGTTCGCAATCGCGGCGTGTTGCCGCCGAACCGGCCAGCGCCGGGCGTGCAGCCAAATAGCGCTCCATCTCGGCGTGGGGATCGTGCGCGGCGAAGAGGGTGAAGCTGGCCACCAGCGGGCGCGGCTTGCGGCGCGGCGCGGTCAGCCCCTGCGACGCAAGATGCAGCCGGGCCAGCGCCTGACCCGCGGAGTACGCGTGCGCCGGAGAGCGAAACGGCGTCCAGGAAAGCGCCTCTTCGTAAAGGTCCACGCCTGCTGGCGTCTCATGCACCTCGTAGGTCCACTCGGAGTTTTCGATCGCCGTTTCGCCGTGCTCATCGGCGAGCACATGCGGCACCGGCGCTCCATGCTCGCGCAGATAAGACATGAACCGATGTTCTTCCAGGAGCCCCACGCGGTCGCGCACCGTCATATGGTGACGCTTGACGAAGATCCTTTCAGTCTTTGTGGCGACAACGCTCGCGGCGGAAAACGGGCGCGGGCTGACCGAGAGAATCTCCGTTGGTTCCTCCAAATTGGGGTACTGGCGCAGCAGAGCGCCCACCTCTTCGAGGGTGAGCGGAGCCCAATCGGGCTCGACCAGCGTGCCGTCCATGCCGTGCGCTTTGGCTGTAGTCGTCATTGCTTATGCACTCTTGGCCTCGCGAAAGATTGTCTGGCACCTGGTCTGCGTGAATTGGAATCGATCCCGAACCGATGCGGGCGTGGACGCCCGCATGACAGCCGATCTGGAGACCGGCGCTACATTCCGGCCATGCAACAATCATGCGGTTCCAGCATTCGTGTCGGGGCACGGCTGAAGTCGTGCTCTGTTACAAAACCGGGCCATCAGGAGTTATTTCACAGCCATTTTAGCTCCTGATGGAATGTTGGATCGCGAAAGACGCATATCCAGAGGGCTCTAGAAAGTGTAATGCGCCGAGAGCCGCACCGTGGTGGGCGCGCCCAGGTGGATGAATGTGTCTCCGTAGTTCGCGCCCGTGTCCTTCCAATAGCGTTTGTCGAGAATGTTATCGGCATAGAGTCGCAGCGTCACATGGCCCTGCTCGCCTCCGGGCGTGTAGCGCGCGCCCAGGTTGAAGAGGTTGTAGCCGGAGACGCTCACCGTGTCGTCGCGCGTGGCTTCCTTGCGCCCGGTATAGCTCCAGCCGGGCATCAGGTGCAGACCGCGGGCGTGGGGCAGCAGAATATCCGCAAACAAGGCCGTGCGCAGATGGGGAACGTTGATGACCTGCTTGTTGTCGTAGTCCGGCGTGCCGGTCTGATCCGAGAGCGCCCTTATCCCCGCCGCCGAAGCAGTCAATTGCATCCAGCTTGTCGCTTTGCCTTCGGCATTCAGTTCGATGCCGTCGTGCATCTCGTGGCCTTCAGATTCGAAGCACTGGTCACCTGGGGCAAACGGCTGGCCAAAGGCGTAATTGTAGGTGCAGACCGGATCGGGAGTCGCGAGAATCTTCGGGTAGAAGAACGGCGTCTTCATGCGAAATAGCGCGGTGCTGAGCAGAATCCGGTGTCCTGGCGTGTACTTCGCGCCCACCTCCGCCTGGCGGGTGAGATAAGGATCGAGAAACGCCGCCGAATTGTCGCTCCACCACGGCGCCTGCGGTCCCAACGAAAGCATCGCACTGTAGTTTCCATAGAGCGTCAGGTTGTCCGCCGGATTGAAAGTCGCCGCATACTGCGGCAGCCAGATCGTCCTGTCGGTTGTGCTAGCGCCCGAGTAATTGTGATCGCGCACCGAGTCTTCGCGGCCGCCCGCCAGCAGTTGAATGCGTCCCGGCAGATGCATCCGGTCCTGCATGACAACCGCGGACTGGTGGTTGTCTTCATCGAGTACGCGCGGTCCGGCCGAGTCGATTGGAGATTCCATGGGAAACGCTTGAATGGGCTGATAGATATTCTCCGACCCAACCCAGTCGTACACCGACTTCGAGGGTTGCTGCACGCTGCGCCGGAAGGCGACTCCTCCGCCGGCCAGATCGTGGACGATCGCTCCGGTTTTCCAGTGGCCGGTAACCAGAGCCTCGGCCTGCGCGTCGATGCGCAACTCGCCTGGATCGCGATAATCGTAGATGTCGTAGGTGCCGTCGGGGGCGAAGAAGTAGCTGGGGCTCGCAACGCTGTTCCCATACGCGTACACCACGTTATCGTCGATCAGCGAATGGCTGAAACTGGCTTCGGCAAAGACCCGCCACGCGTGGGATAGATCGTAGTCCAACCGCGCGCCGGTGTTGAAGGTGTCGAAGGTGTTGGGTTTGGCCCAGGACTGCTCGCCCAGCATCGTCGAGGGATGCACCTGGCTTAAGTCCGGCACAACCGTACCGCCCAGCAGTTGATAGCCGCAGACCGAGCGCTGCACCTTGTGCTGGTACTCGAAGTCGCCCTTCAGAATCGCCTTTGTGCCGATCTTCCAGTCGGCCGCGCCCGCGCCCATCGCGCGCCAGCCGTTGGCGTCGTTCACGTAGCTCTGCATCTCTTCGCCGGCCAGATTCACGCGCGCGCCCACCTGCTTGCGGCTGCCGAACAGATGGCCCAGATCGACCGTCCCGTAGCTGCTGCCGCGATGATCGGTGGCCATCTCCATGGCTTCGATCATGGCTGGCTGTTTGGTCACGTAGTCGATCAGCCCGCCGGCCGAGGCCACGCCGCTCTCGATGCCCGCGATGCCTTTTACGAACTCGACGCTCTCCTTGTTTTCCAGTGGCACGTCCTGCTCGCCGGCGATGGTCATGCCGTTGATCTGCAGCCCGGTGGCCAGGTCGATGGGGATTCCGCGAATCTGAAAGTCGCCGTAGTAGCCCACCGGCGCGTAGTCCTCGCCAATCGAGGCGTCGTTCTTCACCACGTCGGAGAGCACGCGCGCGCCCTGATCGCTGAGCACGGCGCTGGTGACGATGGTGGCCGAAAGCGGCAACATTTCGAGCGATGGGCCTTCCAGGATGCCGGCTGTCGCCGCATCGGACAGGTAGTCGTTCTTGATCTCGGCG
>CAZFOP010000440.1:0-3368 GCA_964520085.1 uncultured Solibacteraceae bacterium
GAGAAATGCGAACGAAGAAGTCGACGATGTGTCGCCGGTCTGGCGTGAGAAACTCATTCAGATTGACAGCCCTAAGCTCAAGAAGGGCCTGGTCAGCGAATTCGACCCAGCGGCTTACAACCAGAATGAATACAAAGTGATCTGCGAGGCGACTCCCTATATGGAAGATCAGGAACAGCGTATCGGGGCCGCCGGGAAGCTTCTAGAGCCGCGGCGAGTCGTTTCCGCCGTGTGGCTTACCGGTGCCATCCCCGATAAGGAAGCTGCGCGCAGTCTCGATAGATTGAAAGCCGCCAAGCGGCTGGATTTCGTGGTGTCGTCCGATGTCGCGCATCGCAAGCTGGCTGAGGCTGCCGGCGTGCCGTTCCTCGATGCTGCTGGCCGCCAGGGCGATGAGGTTTACGCCGAACTCAAGGAGCAGGGAAAGGCCAAGGATTGGATACTATTGATGCGCAACGCCGACCCATCGGAGAAGGTGTTGAAGCTGCTCCAAACCTGCATTTTCAATCCCGGCTGTGTGTACGGGCAGAGTTCGGGACGCGGAATCGGCACGCGCGGGAGTGGCTTTCAATTCTTCAACGTGCGGGCGTACTCTCTCCGCGACGGTGGAGACCTATTCAATATTACTGGCGGCTACCCGGCACGCAAGGTAGTCAAGGTAGCCGCCGCGGAACCCTCACGGTACCGGCTCAGTGCGGGCAAGACATTCTACCGGCGGGCCATCAAACGCGTCTATTGGGCGCAGAAGAGGATCGGGCGCAAACTCGGCGGGATAGCCGCGGCGGCGTCGTGAGGCCCGCCTACCGGTCTGAATCGTTAACGGTTGTGCCGCTACTGCCGAGGGCGCTCAACTACCTCGTCGTGGACTGCGGGGGCGGCGCAGTCTCGTTCTTAATTGTGAGGCAGGCTCGGTCTGGAGCGTAACTCTTCATGGCCGCGCACAACTTCATGCTCGATGATATCCGTGCGATTCTGGCCGGCTTCTGCCTGTTTTCCCTGGTAGCATTCTTCCCGGGTTATGCGTTGGGCTGGCTATTCGACACACTGCAATTCCGCGCGCGCAGTTTCCCGTTCCGGCTGGCGCTGAGCGTGCCACTCGCTATCGCCATCGGCCCGATTCTGAGCTACCTGCTCGGCCGGTGGCTTTCTGCCAACGCCGTGCTGGTTGTGTACGCGATACTCTGCGCCTATGGCCTCTTC
The DNA here is from genome assembly GCA_964520085.1 of uncultured Solibacteraceae bacterium. GTDB lineage: Bacteria > Acidobacteriota > Terriglobia > Bryobacterales > Bryobacteraceae > Bog-375. The sequence goes on from CAZFOP010000440.1 coordinate 1,201, forward strand.
CGAGTTGCCCGCGAACTAGCGGGCGAACTCCGGCTGAGGCGAAGGCTTTCGCGAACGAAACTCGCGGCGATCGGACTTGTCGCAGTCTGGCTGATCGTCGCCGTCCTCTCGCTGGCCGACATGCAGTTGGGCAACCGCCTGTATTACTCGACCATCGGTTTCGACTACGCCGTCCGCACGGCGTTCACCAACGCCATCACCACGACTGGGATTCCCCCCCACTCGCCCTTCTTCTTTCCCGGCCACCCGGTTGCGCTGCGTTATCACTATTTCTGGCTAATCCCGTGCTCGCTGGTGCAGCGGATCGGCGGCCCGCTAGTGGATGCTCGGCAAGCCCTCATAGCTGGCACGATGTGGTGCGGCATTGGGCTGATGAGCGTGGTGGCGCTCTACCTGCGATGCTTCAGCCCGAAGGGGGCGGCTGGCATTGCGCGCCGCAGTCTGATCGGGATCGCCCTGCTGGGCGTGACCGGCCTCGATATTCTTGGGGCGCTGCTGCTGGTATGGCTCAACCACATCGGGCTGATTGCCGGCATCTCGCCTTCCGTGGAATGGTGGAACAACCAGGTGGATGGCTGGGTCTATACCATGCTCTGGGAGCCGCACTACCTGTCCGCGCTAATTGCGTGTCTCACCGGGTTCCTGCTCCTCTGGGATGCGCCACAGAGATCCACGGGACGCCGGGCGGTGGCGAGCGTCCTGGCAGGTCTGGCATTGGCAACCGCCGTCGGAGCCGGCATCTACGTTGCGTTCGTATTCGCTATCTTCCTGGCGCTCTGGACTATCGTCACTTTGGCGAAGCGGTGGTATCGGGAAACTGCCGTTCTCGCTTTGGCCGGCGCGGTGGCAGGTGCGTCTTCTCTGCCCTATCTTGTGGCTTTGTGGTCACCGGGCGCGGGTTCCGGCGGTGGCAAGTTGCTGCATTTCACGGTGCGCTCGTTCGACTTGGGCGAGCTGTTACTGGGCATCCTGCACCTCAACCGTCCGTGGCAGATCGTCTTGGGGAACAGTTTTTTCCTCCCCCTGAACTACTTCCTCGAACTCGGATTCTTCTTTGCCGCCGGCCTGCTGGTGTGGCGCGAGTTTCGCCGCCAGCAGAGAGGCCCCACCCGACAGCAACTGGCGGCGTTCACGATGGCCGCGACGAGCCTCGTCGTCTGCACCTTCTTAAGGTCCGGCATAATCGCCAACAACGACTTGGGCTGGAGAGGCTTTCTGGTCGCGCAGTTCCTGTTATTGATCTGGGCGGCCGATCTTCTTTCGAGTCCGATCGCTGGCCCCGGCAAGAGACCCATCCTGATTCTCCTCCTGGCGTTGGGAGTAAGTGGTGTGGTTTACGACCTCGCGATGCTTCGCTTCTTTCCATTGTTGTCAGATGCGGGAAAGGTGCCTAAGATCGGTTGGATGGCAAGCGACGAGAACCTCGGGAGACGAACCTATGCGTGCCGTGAGGCATACGAGTGGTTGCGTGCCAGGAGTCCGGCGCGAGCGATCATCCAGCAGAACCCACGGCCGGCACTGCAGGATACCGTTTATGGATTGTATGCGAACCGGCAGACGGTAGCGGAAGAACCTGGCTGCGCCACTGTGTTTGGCGGCGATCCCCGCGAGTGCATTCCCGTGATGGCTCGATTGACGAGCCTCTTTCCCGTGAACGGTAATTCCAACTCGCCGTCCTTTGAGGCGGCCTGTAAGAACCTGCCGATCGACTTTGTGGTCGCGAAGGATACGGACCAGGTTTGGAGCGACCGAAGCAGTTGGGTGTGGAACCGAACGCCGATCTATGCTAACCAGTTCGTCCGGCTTTTTGCATGCCCGTAGCGGCGCGCAAAGGCAGACTTCAGTCGATAGCACATCCGAAGTTGTGAGGGCCCGCCCTACCTACGCAGGCTTACCGAAAGGACACGATGTTCACGAGCGCACAGCCGCCGCCAATGCTGTGTCCGACGCTATGCTCAGATCTCGCCGTAAGCTTTACAATGCCGATTGTAATTGATTGCAAAGTACTTTTTTGACATATTACTTCTTGCAGGCACCCACCTCGCCGGCCGATCGCGCGAACGTGGGCAGTCAATGGCGATTGTCATATCAAACGAAGTGTGCACACCTTTTCGGTAAGCGTGTGGTCCCGGCCGCATTGACTCTCGGGGCGGTTGGGAGCAGGTCGG
>CAZFOP010000441.1:0-3349 GCA_964520085.1 uncultured Solibacteraceae bacterium
CACCAAGCGCATGTCGGTCACCGGCTATGTCGAGGGGGATTTCTACGGCAACCAGCCGACCAGCCTGTACGTTACCAGCAACAGCGGCACTTTCCGCATGCGCCATTTCTGGGCGAATGTGCAGCAAGGAAAGTGGGAGGTGTTGGGCGGGCAGACCTGGACGTTGATGACGCCCAACCGCGTCGGCGTCTCTCAGATATCGAGCAACGTTTTCCTCGGTCTGGGCGAGGATTCCAACTATCTGGTGGGTCTGGTGTGGGGGCGGCCGGGGCAACTCCGGGTTGTCTACCACCCCGACAAGCACTGGTCGATCGCCGGTTCGATTGAGAGCCCCGATCAGTACGTCACCACCGCAGTCACGCTGCCGGCGTTTGCCGCCACTCAGGTGGATAACGGGAGCGTTTCCACCGCGCCCAACGTGCGGCCGGATCTGGTCGCCAAGGTCGCCTACGACACGCAGGTCTCCGGCAAGGCGCTGCACTTCGAACTTGCCGGCGTTTCGCGCCAGTTCCGGGTCTCACCGGCGCAGGGCAGCTACTATGACGCCCAAGGCTTGGGCGGATCATTCGGCACGGTTCTGGAAGTGGCGAAGAACTTTCGCCTGATCGCCACCACGTTTTATTCGAGCGGCGGCGGACGCTACCTGGTGGGGCTGGGTCCCGACCTCGCCATCGGTCCGAACGGCTCGATCTCGCCCGTGCATTCCGTATCGGGCATCGCCGGCTTCGAGTATGCGCCCACGCCCAAATCGCAGTTCTTCGCTTACTACGGCGGCGCCTATTTCGACCGGAACTACACGGTGGTGTCGCCGGGCAATTATTTGGGATTCGGCTTTCCGGGTTCGTCGTCGGCCAACCGGCAGTTCCAGGAGCCGATGTTCGGCTATTACTACACCTTCTGGAAGAACCCGAAATACGGCGCATTGCAGATCATCACGCAGTATTCTTATCTGACGCGTGCACCCTGGTACGTTGCGCCGGGGACTCCCTCCACAGCGAGCGCCAGCATGGTTTTCGGCGCGCTGCGTTTCACGTTGCCGTAAGGGGCGCCGGGCGAGAACCGCTCCGTTGCATCAATTGGCGCCGGTGGCCTGTGCGGCGAGCCGTGCGCGCATTGTTTTCAGGCGCTCGCGCATGGCGATAACGCGCTGGCGTCCGTTGGGTGTCGCGTCAATCAGCCGTTCCAGGTTGACCAGATAGTGTGGCCCGTTGATGGCCCGCAGTTCGGCCAGGAAAGGTTCCACCTTGGTGAAGACGCCGATATACTCGCCGTTGGTGTCGGTGAACATCTCGACACTGATCGCCTCGTGGTGGACCAGTGCGGCGGCCATGTCCCAATAGGTCCAGACCATCCGCACATAGCCGCTTTGTTCGCTGAACAGCGTCTTGGTGATGTCCTCCATCGATTCGGGATTGAATTCGCGAAAGTACCAGTCGCGCGCCTTGCGCATGGTCGCTTCGCGGCGCAATTCGTACAGCTTGAGAATCAGATCGGCTTCCTTCTGTTTCGACATGGACGGTCCCTCGTTCTCCAGGCTCGACTGGCGCAGGACGCGCAAATCGGCGATTGCAGAGCGATCATAGCAAATCCGGTCGTGTCACGTTTCGCACGCTACTGCATCGTCGGGTTTGAGAACGGTATTCTCGCGTTCTCAAACGGCGTATATCCGCGGGTGCCCGACGTTGGCGATCCCGCGAATGGTGGGGGCGAAGGAATAGCGTCCATTTCCGGCAGAATCGCGCAGGAGAACCAGGGTTCAGTATTTTACTCTCGAAAATAAATGGGTAAGTCCCGCCCAAAATGGCTTTTGGACGCCTGTGCAAGTTCGTGCTGGGCGGACAGCCCGGCTCCGGCTACAATCGAGAGCGGGAACCGGAGTTTGGAAAACGCAATCGAGACCGAGCTCGCGCGGCGCTTAATGGCCGGAGACGCGGAAGCGTTCGACCGTTTTGTCGGACATTTTCGCGCCAAGGTATTTCAATACAGCCGCCTCATGTGCGGCCACCGCGAGGACGCCGAGGAAGTGGCGCAGGACACTCTGCTCAAAGTCTTTGAAAGTTTCGATCAGCTTCGCGAACCGGAGCGGGTCCGCCAATGGGTATTCCGGATTGCGAAGAACGCGTGCCTGATGAAGCGGCGCAAGAGTATCTTCGCGCCGGCGCGCGAGCTTTCACTGGATGAGTTCCTGCCGGCAATGAGCGGCAGCGGTGGGGAGAAGAAGATTCAGATTGCCGACTGGTCCGGCTTACCGGACGACCAGTTGTTGAAACGGGAAATGAAGGATGTGTTGGAGGCCGCAATTGGCGAACTTCCGCCAACTTACCGGTCGGTGGTTTTGCTGCGGGATATGGAAGAGCTTTCCACCGCCGAGACGGCCGAGATCCTGGACGTGACCGCAGACGTTGTCAAGACGCGTTTGCATCGCGGGCGGCTTGCGCTGCGGCAGAAGCTGGACGAGTACCTGCGCTCCGGTGAGCAACCCGCGGCTCCGTCCGGCGGCAATGAAGGAGGATAAGGTGGGGTCTCCACACGATGAGAATTGCACGTGCGTGTTTGCCTTGCTATCCGACTACTTAAATCTGGAACTCCCGGCGGACGCCTGTGCGGAGGTCGAGGCGCACTTGGCGGATTGCCCTCCGTGCATCGAGTTCGCCGAGAGCCTGAAAAAGACCGTGGAACTTTGCCAGCGCTACCAGCCCGACGTGCTTCCCGCACCGCTAGGCCAACAAGCCCGCGGCGAGCTGATGGCCGCGTACCGGAAAATGCTCGCAGGGCGAAAGACAGGGTAAAGCCGCTACTTCCCGCCGCCGGCCAGCTTCCGGTAACGTCCGCCGAAGTACACGAGCGGCGCGCCTTCACGGACATCGGCTCGCACCACTTCGCCCACGATCAGATCGTGGTCGCCGGCCGTGAAGCGGTACCGCATGGCGCATTCGATTTCCACCAGCGTGTCCGTGAGCAGCGGCGCGCCGGTTTCACCCGCAGTCCACTCCAGGCCGTCGAAGCGGTCCTGTCCCTTGCGCGCGAAGCGGTCGGCGAGCGCACGCTGCTCTGCGCTCAGCATGTTCACGGCGAAAAAACGCGCTTCGCGAAACGCATCCATCACGCTCGCCGAGTGCGACAGCGCCACGAGCACCAGCGGTGGATCGAGCGAAACCGAGGTAAACGAATTCACCGTAAGCCCGTGTGGCGTGCCCTGCCCATCCATGACGCTCGCGATCGTCACACCGGTTGTGAACCGCCCGCAGGCGCGCCGGAAATCGTCGCCGGAGACGCGCTGAGCACGCTCTTGTGCCCCCTCGCTTGACATGTGGATAAATTCAATCCTATCATAAGGTTGACCGATACG
>CAZFOP010000442.1:0-3330 GCA_964520085.1 uncultured Solibacteraceae bacterium
CGGTGACGCCCGTGCGCCCGCCCGCCGCCACGCCGGCCGCGCTTTCGATGTAGCTTACCACCGTCGAAGTGCCGCTCAGCGCGCCCACCACGGTGGCCGATGCGTCGGCATAGAGAATGCGGTTGACGCGCGGAATCTGGTGTGTGCGGTCGAACAGTCCGGCGCGTTTGCCCACTGCCACCAACGTGCCGATGTTGTCGAACATGTCGATGAACAAAAAGACGAAAACGATTTCGAGCAGTCCCAGCCGCAGCGCGCCGCCGACATCGAGCTTTCCGGCGGTGCCGGCTAGATCCTGGATGTGGTAAGACTGCGGCGCCCACTTCGCCACGCCCACAACCAGACCGACAGCCGTGGTGGCGAGGATGCCGATCAGCATCGCGGCACGCACGCGCCACGCCAGCAACGCCGCCATCAGCAACAGTCCGAACAGCGCCAGCACCGTGTTCCTGTCGCGCAGATTCCCGAGCGTGACAGTGGTCACCGGGTTCGACAGGATGATGCCCGAGTTACGAAAGCCGATGAACGCGATGAACAGGCCGACCCCCGCCGCCACGGCCGCATACAACTCGAACGGAATGGTGGAAATGATAAGCTGCCGCACGCCCAACGCGGTCAGCAGCAGAAAAGCGACGCCGGAAAGGAAGACCGCTCCCAGCGCCGTTGGCCACGCCACGCCCATGCCCTTTACCACCGTGTACGTGAAATAGGCGTTGAGCCCCATCCCCGGCGCCAGTGCGATCGGGTAGCGAGCCACAGCGCCCATCAACACGCTGCCCACCGCCGCCGAAAGGCAGGTCGCCGCGGTCACCGCCGCCAGCGGCATCCCGGCTTCATGCAGAATCGCGGGATTGACGAAGACGATATACGCCATCGTCATGAACGTGGTGAACCCGGCCAGGACTTCCGTGCGCCAGTTCGCGTTCAGCGCGGCAAATTCAAAGTACCGTTCGAGCGAATCGCGTAGGGACATGAAGTTCCATTGTAGGCGGAGGCCATGTAAGCTGTTCTGAGAGGGGTCGTCGAATGATCGTGCCATCTTTGAGACTGCTGGCCGCAACGCTATTTCTAACGGGGCTCGCAGTGGCGCAGGAACACGTTTCCTTTCCGACTGAGGACGGAGGGCTGATCTACGGGGACCTGTACGGGACTGGCGACCGCGGCGTGGTGCTCGCCCACGGCGGACGCTTCAACAAGGGAAGCTGGGAGAAGCAGGCGCGGGCGCTCGATGCGGCGGGTTTCCGCGCGCTCGCCATTGACCTTCGCGGTCACGGGCAGTCCCGCGGGCCCGGCCAGGCCGACATTGATTCGGCGCCGTACCGCTGGGACGTGCTGGCCGCAGTCCGCTATTTGAGAAAGACGGGAGCCAAGACCGTATCGGTGGTGGGGGCGAGCATGGGTGGCGCGGCAGCGGCCGATGCGTCGATCGAATCTCAGCCGGGTGAGATCGACCGTCTGGTGCTCCTGGCAGCTTGGACCAACGGACCTCCCGAGAAGATAAAGGGCCGCAAGCTATTCATCGTTGCGCGAGACGATGCAAACGACGATGGGCCGCGGCTGCCCAAGATTCGTGCGAATTACGAGAAAGCCGAAGGTCCGAAGAAGCTAGTGATTGTGGACGGCTCCGCTCACGCCCAGTTTCTGTTTGCGACGGATCAGGCGGAGCGGGTGATGCGCGAAATCCTGAACTTTCTGTCGGAGCCGTGACCGCGACCCTACCGAGCGCGCACGAACTCGTAGCGCTCCAGCGTGGCGGCAACATGGAAGGTATGCGCACCTTCGCGGTGACCGTTTTCCGCGCGCTCCAGCCGCACGACCTTGCCCAGACATCGCAGGTTGACGGGCTGTTTCTGGCCCTGGTTCAGACTGATTACGTACTCAATCGAACCGGTAACCGTTGGCTCTTCTTCTGTGCTGAACAGCACGCCCGTCGAACTGATGTTCCTGGTATGGCCTGCCAGGATGGTCTGCTCAACGCCCGAGCGCACGACCGAGACCGGGAGTTTTAACGTGAACCGCCGAGTTCTTCTTTGTTCCATAAGACTGAGGTGTCTTAAATCTACTGGTTGCAAGGTCCACAAATCAATAGACCATGCCGGAAACCAGTCATCATCGGTACCAGTATTCGGGGTTCATCGGTACGGGAAGGGTGGGGGCTGGTTCCATGCCCGCCCCCAAATCTCGAAACTACTTCACGAAGACAAACACGATCAACAACGTATACAGCGCCAGTGACTCGATAAATGCCAGACCGATCAGCATGGCTAACTGAATTGCACCGGCGGCTCCCGGATTGCGTCCCATGCCTTCCACTGCGCTGGCGATGGCCTTGCCTTGGCCCAGCCCACAAAGGCCGGAAGCAATCGCCATCGATATTCCGGCGGCCAGCGGGCGCGGGTCGAACTGCTCGGCAGCAGCGCCGCTCCCCGGCGTCTGCGCGCACAGTACGCAACTGGCAAGCAACATCAGTGCCAGCACGAAAAAGAATTTCCTCGTCATTTGTTTTTCTCCTCGAATGAAATCGCGCGCGAGGAGGTGGTTTCCGCCGTGCCTTGGGAGACCGACGGGCTCACGCTCGCGGGCGGCATAATGCCGGTATTTAATGTCCGTGCGAAACCGAAGCGCCCACGTACGACATGGTGAGCAGCACAAAAATGTAAGCCTGCACCACACCCACAAAGACGTGCAGGCCCATGAAAATCACCGGCACGGCCAGATACGTCATGCCGAGAAACACCATCGTCACCTGCTCGCCGGCGAACATATTGGCATAAAGACGAATGGTGAGCGAGAGTGGGCGCGCCAGATGGCTGACGATTTCAATAGGGAACATCAGAAACGCCAGCCACCATTTGGGACCCATGAACTGCAAGATGTACTTGAACCCGTTCGCCGAGATGCCCATCAGGTTGTAGTAAACAAAAGTCGCCATGGCGCAGCCAAGCGTTACGGGCGCGTTCATGGTGGGCGATTCGAAGATGGGGATCAGCCCGATCAGGTTCGAAACCAGGATGAAGATAAAAATGGTTCCGAAGAACGTCAGATACGCCCGCCCCGCGTGGCCGATCTGCGCGTCCGACTGGTCACGCATAAATCCGTAGAGCAGTTCGCAGGTATGTTGCAACTTGCCCGGATTGGTGACCGACAGGCGCGTGCGCAAGATCGCGAATACAACCACCAGCAGCGCGAACACCAGGAATTCCATGAGGATGTAATTGGCCCACGGCCGCGCCTGCGTTTGCATCCCCACCAGCCGCAGCGCGGCATTTCCCAGCTCGCTGAAGCGGTCGTTAAAGATCCTGGTGATCCAGAGTTCGCTTTCTTGCATAC
>CAZFOP010000443.1:0-3325 GCA_964520085.1 uncultured Solibacteraceae bacterium
CGTCGCATTTTCCAGTTGCGATACGTTGGGCGGACTGGAAATCCTTCCCGCCGCCATCAAGTGACCGATGAACCAACTATTCTTAGTGACAAAGCGAACCACCACGCCATCCTGGTATGGCTCGGCATTCACCTGAATATCCGCGTACCGGCCGGTGGCGTACAGGCGCTCGATACTGGCGCGGACGTCGGCCAGTCGCAACGGCTGGTTGCGCTTTACGGCCAGCATCTGGTTGATTTCAACCGGGTCGAGTGGTTGCCGCACCGGCTCGAACTGGATGGCGGCAATCCGCTTGCCCTCCCACGCGGCGTTTTGCCCCAACAGCAAAACCGTTGGCGCGGCAAGGAATAGCACGACGATGCGAAAGCGGCTGGCGAACGGGCGGCGCACCAGAAACATGATAGCGTAAGCGATTAAGAGCAGGTTTGTTACCATGGGTGCGCGGCAGACAACAGCCCACTGCACAAGCCGTGTAAGATCCATTGTTTTGGTGGGGCATGCTTTAGCTTGCCAACGCCCGCTTGCGGGCGTGTGTTTTTCGTTTGCTCCGTAACCCGTCAAGGAAACCCAATGCCTCCACCCCCGGAACGCGGCGAAACGAAGATGACCGCCTCCGACCGCCAGCGCTACTCTCGCCAGATCCTGTTCGCCGGAATCGGCGAGGCTGGCCAGGAAGCGCTGCTGCGCTCCCACGCGGTGATCGTCGGTTGCGGTGCGCTGGGCAGTTTTCACGCGGGGGCGCTGGCCCGTGCGGGCGTGGGCCGGCTCACCATCATCGACCGCGATTACGTCGAGCCATCCAACCTCCATCGCCAGTGGCTGTTCGAAGAAGCCGATGCTGCCGAAGCCTTGCCCAAGGCCGCCGCCGCCGCGCGCCGCATCGCGCGTATCAATTCTTCGGTAGCCGTGCGCGGCGTAGTGGCGGATCTGACGGCGGAAAATGTTGAGGAGTTATTGACCGGCGCCAGCGTCATACTCGATGGCACCGACAACTTCGAGACGCGCTATCTGATTAATGATTTTGCCGTCAGTCGCGCGATTCAGTGGATCTATGGCGCCGCAGTGGGCAGTTACGGAATCACCATGCCGGTGATCCCCGGCCGCACAGCGTGCCTGCGTTGCGTCTATCCCGATCCACCCGCCGGTCCGCAGCCGACCTGCGAAACCGCCGGTGTTTTGAACGCGATCGTCTCCGCCGTGGCATCGCTGCAAGTGGCCGATGCGTTGAAGATCCTCAGCGGCCACGCCGATCTGGTGTGCGCGCGCATCACCACCATCGATGTCTGGGAAGGCGGAATCCGCCAGATCGACGGTCCGCCGCCCGACCCCGATTGCCCCACCTGCGCCCGCCGCGAGTTTCCGTATCTGGAAGAATCCGTGCGCCCTCCGATCCGCATGTGTGGCCGCGACGCCGTGCAAGTCCACGAGCGCGAAGGCCCCATCGACTTAGAAGATTTGCGCACGAGACTGGAGCCGTTAGGCGAAGTAAGATCCAGCGAGTTCGCCCTTCACTTCTTAGTCCCGCCCTACGAACTGACGATCTTCCCCAACGGCCGCGCCATCGTCAAAGGCACCACCGACGCGGGCATAGCGCGCAGCCTATATGCGCGGTATGTGGGGTGAGTGATCCACGCCGCGGATGGGCACCTGCTCCGTAAAGGCTGTTTCAACCGCTCCCTGACGGTCGCGGCTCTGCATGAATCTCGACAAAGCGGGCAAGACTGCCCGCGCCACGATGGCGGGTTGAACTGGCAGAAATGTGGGTTACCTCGTGGCGCCGGCTGTCCAGCCGGCTGAGCCGAGAGTCGTCTCGGCTGTTCTTATTAGTGCGCCGCCGCTCGCGCCACCGTGTGAATCGTAATCTCGACCTTATCGTCCACATGCAGGAACAACGTGCTCGGGTTCTTCATTCCCCAGCTCTGGTATGGCACGCTGAAATGGGCTGTGATGTCATAAACGCCGCCAGTCACGCGGACCTCGACCGGCGCGGTCAACTCGTGTTCGGCGCCGTGGATGGCGAACGTGCCGTGTGCCTGCATCTGGCTGACGCCCTGCGGCGCCAGTTTGCCTTCCACGCGGTCGGGACGGAACACGATGTCCGGGAAACGCTGGCTTTCGAGAATCTCTTTGTGCATTTTGCGGTCGCGCGTGTCGTTGCCGCTCGATCCCGTGCGCGCATCCACCAGCATCTCGCTGGAGGCCTTGCCGGTCGCCGAGTCGAAGCGAATCGATCCTCGCCGGAACTGGAAGGAGCCATGCACGGTGTGCAGTGTGGCTCCCAACGTGTACTCCACCTTGGATTGCGCGGGGTCCATTTCAAGTGAAAGTTCCTGCGCGGCCAACGGTGCAACCAGCGCCAGCGCACAAAAAGTCAGAATCGGGAAAGAGCGAAAATGTTGGATCATAGCGTCAACATGCGCCAACCCAGGGCGAGCCCATTGGCGGCGGAATCGAAATAGGAAAGTTCACCCACATGCAATGCCAACATGCGGGAAAGCAAAGAAGGACGCGCGGCAAACGCATGCAGGACGCGGCTGCGAAACCAGGAATGCCCGTCGAGCAGCAGCATCAGATCGGCCATCCATTCCGGACGCCGGCTCAGTCGCCGGTGCGCCGTCTGGTAGGAATCGAGATTGCCCGCCGCCATCGCGTCGGCGAGCGCCACCGCCTGCTGAAACAGCAGATAGAGACCTTCGCCAGTGATGGCATCCACAGATCCCGAAGCGTCGCCCACCAAGGCCACATTGCCGTGGCAGACGTGTGCCAGCCGACGCGAGGCCGAAACTCCACCGCGCTCGCTCGATACTTGGCTGGCTGCGGCCAGGCGGCGCGCCAGTTCGGGGAAGCGCGGCAGTACATGGTCCAGGCGCAGGCGGTGATCGCTCGAAATCAGCACCAGGCAAATCTCGTCGTCGCCGACCGGCGTGAGGTAGAGCTGGAAGCCCTCGCCCCAGTGCAGCTCCATGAAATCGCTCCACGGTGCGACGCGGTAGTGGCGGCGGAAGCCATAGCGGCGGCTGTGGCGCACGCTGTCATCCAGGCCGGCCCAGCGGCGGACCACCGAATTGCCGCCATCGGCGCCGACGATCCAGCGCGCACGAAGCAACTCGCCCGCGACGCGCACGCCGTCGCGCTCGATCCCGGATACGTCTACGCCCCACATCATGCGCACTTGAGCCTCGGCGGCGCGCTCCACCATTAGCTCGTGCAGCGCCGTGCGGCGTATGCCGAATCCGACGCCTTGTGGGAACGGAGCTTCCGCAGCCACATCCCGTTCGCAGAAGCGTATGCCGCGAAAGGGCCGCGCGCCGGCAGCTTCGAGCGA
>CAZFOP010000444.1:0-3319 GCA_964520085.1 uncultured Solibacteraceae bacterium
TCGTGCGCTGGGGCACGCGCCTCGGCTGCCTGGAAATGCTGCTCGGCGGCACCACTACGTTCACCGACATGTACTACTTCGAGGACGTGGCCGCTGAAGCGGCGAAAGAGGCGGGAATGCACGGCGTGCTGGGCGAAACCATCATTGGCTTCCCTGCGCCCGACAACAAAACGCCCGCCGATGCGCTGCGCTTCACCGAACGCTATTTGGAGCGATTTGCCGGCGACCCGTTGATCGTCCCCGCCGTGGCACCGCACGCGCTCTACACCAACTCCGACGAATCGCTGCAGGCCGCGCGCTCTCTCGCCAATCGCTTTCACGCACCGCTGGTGATCCACGTCGCCGAAACCAAGAAAGAGTTCGACGACGAGATGGCCAAGCGGCACACCACGCCGGTCGGCACCCTAGACGGCCTGGGCGTTTTCAACGGCCGCACGGTGGCTGCGCACTGCGTCTGGTTGACGGAAGCGGACATGGCGATTCTGAAGGCGCGCAATGTCGGTGTGGCGCACTGCCCGTCAAGCAATATGATGCTGGCCAGTGGCGTGGCGCCGGTGGTGCGTATGTTGGCGCTGGGCATCCACGTCGGCTTGGGACCGGACGGTCCGGCGGGCAGCAATAACGATTTTAACCTGTTCGAGGAAATGGACCTGGCCGCCAAGCTGCAAAAGGTCACCGCGCTCGATCCGCAAGCTCTCTCCGCGGCCACCGCGCTCGCTATGGCCACCATTGGCGGCGCGCGTGTGCTCGGCATGGAAAAGGAAATTGGCTCGCTCGAAGCGGGCAAGCGCGCCGATATGATCGTGGTTCGCCTGGATCGCCCCAACGCCGTGCCCGTCTACGACCCGGTTTCGCAAATGGTCTATGCGCTGAAAGCCGACGACGTTCGCGACGTAATGGTGAATGGCAAACCGGTGGTGCGCGACGGAGCCATCCTCACCTTGAACCAGCCGCAGATTCTCGAAAAAGCCCGCGAGTACCGAGACAAGGTACGCGCATCACTGCGGTAAGTAGGGCATGCTTTAGCTTGCCAACGCCCGCGTGCGGGCGTGCGATTAAATAGCCGGTTGGCAGGTGGAAGCGCCTGCCCCACGCGCCTACCTTCCTCGCGCTACGTCCTGATAAATGGCTAGCACTTCGCGGGCGGAGCGCTCCCAACTGAAGCGGGCGGCCTGGACGCGGCCGCGGCGGACCAACTCGGCGCGGAGCGGCTCGTCGGTCAACACGTCGCGGATGCCGCGCGCGATATCGAACACGTTGCCCGGGTTTACCAGCATCGCCGCGTCGCCCGCCACTTCGGGCAGCGAGCTCACGTTGGAAGTGACGACCGGCGTGCCGCAGGCCATGGCTTCGAGCGGCGGCAGCCCAAATCCTTCATGACGCGAAGGGAAGACGAAAACGGCGGCGGATTCGTAGAAACAGCGGAGCGTGTCGAACGGCACGAAGCCGAGGAAGCGCACGGCGTGCTCCACTTTGCTTCTCAGCACGGCCTGCCGCACGGCCGGATACTGCGAGATGGTGTCGCCGATGATTACCAGGCGAAGGTCGCCGTAAACCGGGTGCGCCGCCAGTTGCTCGCGCAGCACCGCGAAGGCTTCCACCAGGCGTGGGATGTTCTTATGATGGCGGATGGCGCCGGCATAGAGCAGAAACGGGCGGTCGATCTGGTAACGCTCCATCATGCGGCGGCGTTCTTCCTCGCCGCCGGCCGGTTCCCGCCCGAGAAAGCCCGGATCGGGAGCGTTGTACACGCGGGTGATACGCGCGGGGTGCACGCCCAGCAGGTTTTCGACGTCGCGCTTGGTGGCCTCGGAAACCGCAATTACCCGGCTGGCGCGCGTCAGGCCACGGCGGAAGCGAAAGCGGCGCAGACTCATGTGCAGGGCGGAAAGCTTCCGCTCGTCGTAGAACAGGTTCACCATGTCGTGAATCGTCACCACATACGGGCGGATCATCAGCAGCGGCACGCGGTTCAGCGGAATGTGCACCAGGTCCGGCTTCAGGCGCCGCAGAAAAAGCGGAAACCGCAAGTGATCCGCGTAGGCGTGATCGTCCCCCGCGTAAACGGAAATGCGAAAATTCTCCGGCAGCGCGCCCCATACGCGCGCTTCGCCCGGACCGGTGACCACCGTATAGCGGTTGGCCGTGTCGACCCGGCCGAGCGCGTGCACCAGACTTCGGATGTAGGTGCCGATGCCAAAGTCCCGCACGCGACGCCCGTCGATGACGATGTCCAGCGCCATGTCTGGAAAGCCGGCTGCCCCGAAAGGCCTAGCCTACTTGCACCGTGCTTTCCGGCAGCACGGCGGATGTCTCCGCCGCTCTCCGCTTCTTCCATGGATACAGTGGGAAGCGGGCCGTCAGTTCCTCGACCTTTTGCCGCACGCGCGCGATGGTCTCTTCATTGCCAATGTGCTCCAGCACTTCGCCGATGAGAGCGCCCACCTCGCGCATCTCAGCCTCGCCGAAGCCGCGCGTAGTCACCGCGGGCGAGCCCAGCCGGATGCCGCTCGGATTCATTGGCGGATTCACGTCGAACGGAATCGCGTTCTTGTTCACGGTGATGTGTGCGCGATCCAGCGTCTTTTCGGCTTCCTTGCCGCGCACGCCCTTGGAAAAAACATCCACCAGCATCACGTGCGTATCGGTGCCGCCGGAGACGACGCGGAAACCGGCGTCCTGAATGCTGGCGGCGAGCGCGCGGGCGTTGGCCAGCACCCGCTTCTGGTACGCGACGAATTCCGGTTGCATCGCCTCGAGGAAGCAGACGGCCTTGGCGGCGATCACGTGGACCAGCGGGCCGCCCTGTACGCCGGGGAAAACCACCTTGTCGATGGCGGCGGCGAACTTCTCCCTGCAGAGGATCATGCCGGCGCGCGGCCCGCGCAGCGTCTTGTGCGTGGTCGAGGTCACGATGTCGGCCCACTGGCACGGATTGGGATGCAGTCCCGCAGCCACCAGTCCGGCGATATGCGCCATGTCCACCAGGAAAATCGCTCCCACGGCGTCGGCAATCTGGCGGAAGCGCGCGAAATCGAGTGTGCGCGGATAGGCGCTGGCGCCCGCGATGATCATCTTGGGCTTGTTCTCGCGCGCCAGCCGCTCCACCTCGTCGTAGTCGATGCGCTCGTCCCGCTGGCTCACGCTGTAAGGCACCACGTGGTAGGTCTTGCCGGAGAAATTGAGCTGGTGGCCGTGCGTCAGGTGGCCGCCGTGCGACAGGTTCAAACCCATGATGGTGTCGCCGGGCGCCAGCACCGCCGTGTACGCGGCCTGGTTGGCCTGCGAGCCGGAGTGCGGCTGCACGTTGGCGTGCTCG
>CAZFOP010000445.1:0-3300 GCA_964520085.1 uncultured Solibacteraceae bacterium
GTCCAATGTTCTCAATGGCGATCAAGGCCCCTTCCGGCTAATTTGGACAGCATTGCCGGGTGGTATGGTGCCAGTTGTCCGATGCAACTTGGGGAAAGGTAACCCGACATTGAAGAGCGTTCTCTTGTCATGGAGTAGCGGAAAAGACAGTGCGTGGACGTTACATCGCCTGTGGCGAGACGCGGGCATTCAAGTTGCGGCGCTGGTCACGAGCTTTAACTCCGAGGCTAACCGGGTGGCCATGCATGCCGTTCGGCGGACGCTGGTGGAGACCCAGGCGGAGCGCACGGGAGTTCCACTCTGGGCGGTGGAACTGCCTCACCCCTGCTCTAACGTGGAGTACGAAGACCGGATGCGCGCCGTGTGCGAGCGCGCGGTGGCGGAGGGAATCACGGCGGTGGCGTTCGGAGACCTGTTTCTCGAGGACATCCGCGCCTACCGCGTTCGGCAATTGCAAGGGACCGGCCTCGAACCGCTGTTTCCGCTGTGGCGGATTCCAACTGAAGAGTTGGCTCTGGAGATGATTGCGGCAGGGGTGAAGGCGAAAGTCACCTGCGTGGATCCGTCCAAGCTTGCTGGGTCGTTTGCCGGTCGCGAGTATGACCGGGACTTCCTGGAGGATCTGCCGCCGGGAATCGATCCGTGCGGCGAGAACGGGGAGTTTCACACGTTTGTATACGACGCACCGCCGTTCTCGCGTCCCATCGGGGTCCGGCCGGGAGAAGTAGTCGTGCGCGACGGATTCGTGTTCGCCGACGTGGTCCCTGAGTAATCGCGCAGCCCCCACCTTTCTTGCGTGGTTAGACTCTGCCGCGAAGCCGGCCGATTTGGCGACGGTCGCGTTTCGATGGCTTGCCATCCCTCATCGATTCAGAACTGGGCATCGTCTTTCGCTCCTCGGCCAGCTTCAGGCGCAACTCCCGGCTCGCCTCTGTTTCGCGATAAAGCGTTTGGGCAACCGCCGCTGGGCCGCGCATCTCACTGAGAAGCAGAACCTCGAGTTGAAAATCGCCGCTCGCGTTCCTGACGATCAGCAGGTCCCCGGAACGGACCTCGCGCGCCGGCTTGGCAGGCTGTCCGTTGGACTGAATCCTGCCGAGTTCACAGGCCCGCGAAGCAAGCGCGCGCGTCTTGAAGAATCGGGCGGCCCAGAGCCACTTATCCATTCTCACGCGATCCATAATGCCATTTTCGTCTCAGCGGGACCAATCCGCGCGGCCTTTTTTTGAGCGGCCCACGCGATCACGCCGGCGTCCTGGCCTTGACGTTCAGCCGAGGACGCGCCTATAGTTTGACTGTGAAACAGATGCTGCCAGCGAAGGATTCGAATCGAGCTATGGTGGCGCAACCAACCGCGAGTTTCGCGTCCGGCACGCGGCGGGCTATGTGGTTGGCGGGCATAGTGTCCGTGCTCGCGGCGTCCGGCCCGATAACCGGCCAGAGCGCTTCGCAAGCGGGCAGTGGTCCGCCTCCGCCGGTCGAGATGACGGCGGAGCAGGATCATCGGCGATTGATGGATTTGCTGAATATCAACACGCTGCGGCCGGGAGCGGATGCCAGGCATCCCGATGCTGAGAATGCGGTCAACTACGACGAATCGAAAGCGAACCGCTATCCGAAGCTGCCCGACCCGCTGTTACTGAAGAACGGGAAGCGGGTGGTGACGGCGAAAGTGTGGTGGAACAAGCGCCGTCCGGAGATCGTGGAGGACTTTGACCGGGAAGTCTATGGCCGAGTTCCGCGGGTTACCCCCGCGGTGAAGTGGGAAGTTGCGAGCACGGGGAGCGACAAGGTTGGCGATGTGCCAGTGGTCACAAAACAGCTTGTGGGCCATGTTGACAACTCTTCGTATCCGGCGATTACGGTGGATATCCAGTTGAGCTTGACCACGCCGGCCAAGGCGGCCGGTCCGGTGCCGGTGATGATGGAGCTCAGCTTCGGCGCGCCCGGTAGCAATCGGGCACCGGGTGTCGGGGTGGCTGGCGCCAGCGGACCCACCTGGCAAGAGCAGGTTTTGGCGCTGGGTTGGGGTTATGCCATCCTGACGCCGACCAGCGTGCAGGCCGACAACGGGGCGGGCCTGACGCGCGGAATCGTCGGTTTGGTCAATCACGGCCAGCCGCGCAAGTTGGACGATTGGGGCGCGCTGCGCGCCTGGGCCTGGGGCGCCAGCCGCGCTCTCGATTACTTCGAAACGGATCGCTCGGTTGACGCTGGTCTAGTGGGAATTGAGGGCCACTCGCGTTATGGCAAGGCAGCGCTAGTCGCCATGGCGTACGATTCGCGTTTTGCGATCGCCTATGTCAGTTCCTCCGGCGAAGGAGGCGCCAGGCTGCACCGGCGCAACTTTGGCGAGTTACTGGAGAACGTGGCTGGCACGGGCGAATACCACTGGATGGCCGGTAACTTCATCAAGTACGCAAGTCTGTTCAACCCGAATGACTTGCCAGTGGATTCCCACGAGCTGATTGGGCTGTGCGCGCCGCGCCCTGTATTCATTGGCGCCGGCACGACTAAGGGCGATGGGTGGGCGGATGCGAAGGGCATGTTCCTGGCGGAGGTTGGCGCGGGTCCGGTTTACAGGCTGCTCGGCAAGCAGGATCTGGGAACCAGCGAATTCCCCGCGTTGGAGACGCCGCTGATCGATGGCCAGATAGCTTTCCGGCAGCACAGTGGCGGACACACTCCGGCGCCGAACTGGCCGGTGTTTCTCACCTTTGCCGGCCGCCACCTTAAGGTATCGAAAGCGGGTCTTAGCCCAAGCCGATAACATGCGCCTGATAACAATCGAGAACACTCGTCGATAACCCCACAATCACTGTCCTATACCGGCTAGCGGATCAGGTCGGTCCCGGTACCCGCAGCCATTGTCGGACGGAGAATCCGGGATTATCATTTGATCTGGAACGAGGTCATACGCCGCCAGTCGCCAGAGAGAAGACACGAATGCAGAATAGTATGCCGCTCGAGCCCGAGAGCTTAATAGACGACGAATCCATGTTGGCAATGGATGAGAACGAAGCCGGGCTTTCTGGGGAGTATCCGGGATCGGCTGGCACAGGCAACGAAATGGCACTCCAGCGCATCGAGTCGATCCGGCCTGGAAGCGTCGTGCTGATCGAATCCGTGGATGGATCCCGTCCGGAGAAGTACTTCGTCCGGCAGAGCACCAGGCACGGCGCGACCCATAGCATTCGACTCGTGCGAGGCGCTCTGACGGAGAATGAAGCTGGGCCTGAAGCAGATGAGCCAAACTATTACGATGTTTTGCAGATCGGCGAGCAGGCCGAAGCCGAGACT
>CAZFOP010000446.1:0-3296 GCA_964520085.1 uncultured Solibacteraceae bacterium
CGGCCACCGTGACTGCAAAGCCCCGGCGGCGCGCGGCGATGGCCGCGGCCAAGCCGGCAGGGCCGCCGCCGATGACGAACACATCGGTGAATTGGGATAGCCCAGGCGTCATCGGCAAATGCGCATCCCCTCCGTCGGAAGCTGTGAAAAAACCCGCCCTGGATCGGGCGTTGGCAGGCCGGGGGCCTGCCCCACTTGTGCATGGGACGAACACTAGCGGCGCTGCGTTTCCCAAATACTCGTTGACGACGGCGCTCCGCCAGACAGTGTGACCTAAGTTACCGGAGCGCGCTGCCCATGCCGCCGCCGACGGTCGCGACCGGTTGCAGTCGCGCCAGTTCCTGGGCGTAAAGCGGATTGTGCGGGTAATCGCGCACCAGCCCTTCGAGCAGCATCTGCGCGTGCCAGGTATCGTGATCGCGCAGCGCCGCCACCGCCAGCAGCAGTTTCGCAAAAGGCGCCAGGTAATGGCCCTTCTCGGAAGTCAGCTTCAGCTTCTCGACGCCCACCGCTTTGTCGCATTCGCCGCCGGCCAAACGCAGCAGCCAGCGCCAGGGTAGGGCCTTCACGCTAAGCATGTAGTTCTCGACGCCGATGGCGATCCACGCGTCGTACATTCCCGGGTGCGCCGCCAGCAGCCGCTCGGCCATCTGGCGGCTGGCCTTCATTTCCTGAAACGACGCGGCGTAGCGCTTCTCGATCAGCGCCATGTAATCGGAATGCAGGCCGTTGGCCAGGATGGTGGCGAACTGGCAGTCGGGATTCTGCGGCATACGGGCGGCGAGACGGCGAGCGACATCCAGAGATGCTTCGAACTTGCGCTTGGCCAACGGGTCGGGCACCAGCTTGTGGTCGGTGATGAAGTGCTGTTCGTGCGTGAAGAATTCGGACTGCAAAATGTGCAGGCGGTCGAATTCGGCGAACAGGTACGCCGCGGCGTCGGAAACTGGCCCCATCGGATCGTCTGGGTGGGTGTTTTGCCACTCCCCAAAAGTGCGGTGGGCGTCGGCGAACTGGAGGTCGTACATCTGCCGGTAGCCCATTTCGAGGGGCGTTTCGGCGCTGGCAACGGCGGCCAGCGCGCAGAGGCAGCACGCGAGAGTCAGGGTGCGAAGCGACATGGCGTCGGTAGTGGCGTCAAACGTTGAGCACGTTGGGGGCCAGAGGCATAGGATCGTCCGCCGTGCTTGCGAATCGATCTGCTTTCCGCCTCACCTGCTCGGGTGAAGCTCTCACTACTCTGCATCCCTTGCAGAAATCCTCTACAGATAGCTTACCATTTGTCGCGGTGACAACCGGCCATTGGCAGGTCGGGGACCCGCTCCCTCTCACCACAAATAGTCTTTGGCGGCGGCGCGTTTTTCGTGGCCGTCCAATACGTGGACGACGCGGATGCGCTTCAACGAGACCGGCGAAAGCTGGCCGATCGGAATGTAGACGATGGTGCGGCCGACGCGCGACGCGATGGTCTTGAAGATGGACCGCGGCGGTTTGGCGGCTACATAGACGATATAATGATGGATCGAGTAGTCGAGCGCGGCCAGCAGCAGCCGCTCGGATTTCGATTCGGCGTATTCGTAATCGACATCGCGCCAGACATCGTACATACGGTGCGGCGGAAGGCTCATCAGAAAGCCACCGTATTCGGCGCGGCCGATGCCGGGGCCAACCAGGTTGTCAAATGGGAACGTCGAGTAAAACGCCATGTCCGATTCGTTCTGGCTCTCGCCGGTCCAGGTAGTCGTATAGGGATAGCGATTGTCGCGGTCTTCATCGAAGATGACGACTACCGAGCCGACCTCGCCGTGCATCTTCTGGAACTGGCGCACGTAGATGCGGTGTTCGTACCATTTTCGGATGGTCTCGCGCATATCGATGCCGTCCAGTACCGACGTGGTGAACGGCTCGACGCTCACGCGATCTTCCGAAAGCAGGTTCTTGCCTTTTTGTTTTAGGAAGCGGCCGTAGTCTTCCACCACCAGATCCTCCGGCGGATAGGAGCAGATGCCTGTGCCATCCACCTGGCTGGCCCACTCGCCGGGGAATTTCTCCTTCTTGCGAGGCCGCAATCCAAACAGGCGCAAGCGGCGCTTGGTGCTGGGCAGGCGGCGGTGCAGGCGTATGCGTCGCGTGTCGCGCCACATCTGGTCTCCCGAGATGCGCACCGTGAGCAGCGGCGATTCCTCGCTTTGCGGCGGATACTTGCCGGCGGCTTCCCAAACGTCCCAGGCGTAGTTGTCGTCCACCACGCTGCGCGCCGCCACCGCCATATCGAATATGCCGGCGCACAATTCCTGGGCTGCCAGCGCCAGGTTGCGTGTGTAACGGGCGAGCAGCCGGCGCTGCCAGTGGGCCATCCGCTCGCCGGTGGAAGCCTCGTACTCTTTTTCCGCCGCCAGCAACACGGCCAATTGGGCGTGGCGCCGGTCGATCAGATTGTGTTCCGTCATCGCGGCGCGATAGTTCTCGTAACGCCACTGAAGCTGCGGATACTCGACCGCGATCTCACCGAGCGACTCCGGGTGCGGATTGAGCAGCTCGATGTCCTCGCGGCGAATGCTGGCGAGCGGCTGCGCCTGCGGTTCCTCCATCGCATCCAGCAGCGGGTCGAGCAGGTTAAGCGATACCACCACCAACACGCTGGCCGTGGGGTCTGCGCCTTCCAGTTTCCAGGCGATACCGGCGGCGTGGCGCGCGATATCCTCCGAGCGCGGCTGCGGATAGACGCGATAAGCTTCGACGAAGCGATCCAGGCCGATGGCGCGCATCGCGTAAGGGTCTGGGTAAGCGTCGGGCAGATGCGGGCGCTCGCCGGATTCGGGATCGGCGAAAAAGATTTCGGCGCCGATTTCGAGACCGGTGCGAATCGCTTCGGTGAACGGATCGGCCGGCTCGACGAGCACATAGGTGGCCTCATCGTCCTCCGGATAGAAGATCAGCGACATCTGCGGCAGGCGTTCGACGGCGCGCACCCAATCCGGCTGCAGGCTGACGGGCAGCTCTAGCGCGATTACCTGCGGACGCTCGCGGAGGATGGCTTGGCGCACCTCGATCGCGAACTCGAGCCGGCCAGGCGCCACCGGGAAATAGGTGAACCGGCCGCGGCGCAGGCTGCCGGCTTCAGGAATCGGCTGACCGTCGTCGGGCATAGCGCAGCGCTTCCTCTCCGAGCACGCGGCCGATCGAGATTTCGAGTGCCTCGTGCTCGTGAGTCTTCTGGGTGGCCAGGCTCTTCAGCTTGATGGCGAAACGGGCGACGTTGATGCCGTCGCGCACGGTGTAGCGCTCGTCGGCGG
>CAZFOP010000447.1:0-3287 GCA_964520085.1 uncultured Solibacteraceae bacterium
CGCATCAAAGCCGGGAATCCGTGCTGCCAATCGGCAAATCCCAGGCCGCTGCCGCCGGCAAGTAGCCGGAAGCTGGAGCCTCAATGATTCTCGCCCGCGTGGTGGGTACCGTGGTGGCCACCCGGAAGGACCCGCGCCTGGAAGGCAAGACGCTGCTCGTCCTCAAGCCGGTCTCGCCGGATGGCAAGGACGATCCCGGTTATGTGGTTGCCGTCGACACCGTTGGCGCCGGTTACCGCGAACGTGTCCTGGCCGTCTCCGGCAGTTCCGCGCGTATGGCCGAGGGCTGCAAGGACACCCCTGTCGATACCGCCATCGTCGGCATCGTCGACGACGTGCGCCTGGATTAGGTTATGCAATTGGGGCGCGTGGTCGGTTGCGTCTGGTCGACGGTGAAGAACGCCAGTTTGGAAGGCTATCGCCTGCTGCTGGTGCAACCGCTGGCCGCCGACCTCCGCGATACCGGCAAGCGGCTGGTGTGCACGGACTGGACCGGCGCCGGGGCGGGCGAGACCATCTACTGGGTGCTGGGTAGGGAAGCCAGTATCGCCTTGTTACCAGGCCAGCCGCCGTCGGACGCCACCATCGTCGGCATCGTCGATACCGTCCACTGCGCGGTGGCCAAACCTGCCAAGCCGGGGCGGCAGAAGGCGGAGCGGCAGTAAGCCATGCTGATTGGGCGCATCGTCGGCGAGTTGGTGGCAACCCACAAGCATCCTAGCCACGAAGGCTGCAAGATCCTCCTGGTGCAACCGCTGAACCTGGACGGCTCCAACCGCGGCGACCCGGTGGTGGCGCTCGACGCCGTGGATGCAGGGGTGGGCGATCAGGTGCTGGTCACCACCGAGGGCTTCAGTGCGATGACCGCCGTGGGCCGAACCCAGTCACCGATTGACATGGCCGTGATCGGCTTTATCGACCACATAGAACTGGTCCCCGGCGTCGCCTGAACGCCGCCGGCGCGGCACTACCATCACCGCCGCCAGCGCCACCTGGACGATCCACTTGGCGATCTCGAAACCCCCGTGGGTGGAGCTCAAGACCATCCTCCGGACCTCTTCGGCCGACGACGCGCGGCTAGGCGCGAGGCCGGCAATTCGCGCCAGAGACAACACCTCGGGCGTCAGTAGGAACCGTTCGAGTGCCACCATCGCCACCAGCAGCAGGGCCATCGCCAGCGGCAGTTTGCCTTCGCGCGTCCCGAAGAGCAGAAAGAAGAAGAAGCCAGCCCCTAGAATGAGCTGGACGCTTTCCCATCTTTCGGTCGTGCGTTGCCGTTGCTCCCACTCGACGCGCCCCATCAACAGGTATGTTTCGTGCGCGCCCAGCGCTTTCACGCGCTCGGCCACCGCCGGGTCGGGCTGTGCCAGCACTTCCTGAATGGTTCGGAAGTCCGTCCTCTCCAGCCAGGCCACGGCCAGACCGGCGGCCAACCACATTCCCAGAATGAAACAAGCCAATCGGCGTGCGTGCATGGCGGCGATTCCCGATTCTACCGCACGGCTGCGCCTGGAACCGATCTCTCTGTCCCAAGGCACCGCTGTTGCGCCGCGCGAACAGAGCGGCGTGTTTCCGTGTAGCCCTGCCAGCGATGCGCCCGTCGTAGCCGGCCTAAAGTTCCGGCCGAAACCGCCGATGTCCAAGCTGGGATGGATTGCATGCCGACATTCGATACCAAGAACTTTGGACCGATCGCGTTTGAATCGCGGGACACGATCGAGTTTCCGCGCGGCTTGCCGGGGTTTGAAGACCGCAGGCGGTTTGTGGCGATTCGTCAGGAACGCGCCCACCCGCTGGTGTTCCTGCAGAGCCTGGAGGATCCGGGACTGTGTTTTATCACCGCGCCGGTGCTGGCGGTGGACCCGCAGTACCGCCTGAAACTGTCGGACGAAGACCGGGAGGCGGCCGATCTTACCCCGGTCCGCCGGCCGCGCATCGGAAAGGATGTTTGGGCGCTTGCCGTGATTTCGGTACGCGAAACCGGCCCGACGGTGAACCTGCTGGCGCCGCTGGTGATCAATCTGCGCTCGCTGCGGGCGGTGCAGGCGGTGATGCGCGAATCGGCTTACTCGCACCGGCACGCACTGCCGCAGCCGGCGGAGGCCGTATGCTCATGATGTCGCGCCGCGAAGGAGAGACCATCCTGATCGGCGACCGGATCGAGATCGTGATTACCCACATCGGGCGCTCCCAGGTGAGGGTGGGAATCCGCGCGCCGCGCGACACCCCGGTGATTGCGCGCGAGTGGAAGCTGGTGCGCGAGGAAAACCGCGCCGCCGCCGGGGCGCCGCCGGTGGCGGATTGGGATGGGCTGGTGGCCCGGCTGGAAATCCCGGCTCAAGTTTCCGCCGAGCTTTCCGATAAGGGTAGTGCGCGGCAAGAAGCCGCCCTAAAACACTGAAAGGATTTCCCAATGTCTCTTTCGATCCAAACCAACACAGACTCCCTGATTGCGCAGGAGAATCTGCTTACCAACAGCATCTTCCAGAGCAACACCATCGGGCAGTTGACGTCCGGCTACCGTATCAATACGGCCGGCGACGACCCGGCTGGTCTGGCGGTTGCCAACCAGTATGCGAGCGCGATCGCCGAGCTGACGCAAGGCTATGCCAACGGTAACGACGCCACCGCCCAGTTACAGATTATGGATGGCGGTATGAGCAACATCAGCCAGCTCGTCAACACGCTGCAAACCCTGGCCACGACATCGGCCTCGGGCAGCTTCACCGGCAATCGCACCACGTTGAACAACCAGTTCCAGACCGACTTGGGTGAAATCGACCGGCAGGCGCAGTCGATCGGTCTCAATACCAACGGCACGTTCGCCAAGATGATGAGCGTGTATTTCGGCGCCGGCACCGGCAGCCAGAGCACGGCCAACGGAATCATTAATGTCAATCTGAGCCACGCGACCGTGGATGCGCAGAGCCTGGGGTTAACGGGCGTGCAGGCGGTTAACACGGCTGCCAACGTAACCAACGACTACGACCTGGGCGCGGCCAGTACAACCAGCGTGAACGCGATTGCCGTGGCCAATGCAGCTACCATCACGGCGAACAACGGCAACACCTCGTTCACATTCACCGGCCCGGGATTCGGTGGCGCGAACGGAGTCAGGATCAATGTCAACATGAGCGGCGTGGACGACACCACCACCCTGGTGACCGCCATCAACTCCGCTATTCAGGCCGCTGCCACCACTGCCGGTGCCAGCAACGGCGCTTTTGCGGCTGCCGGCATCACGGCTTCCATCCACACCGATTCCGCCGGCAAAGAGCAGCTTTCCT